>JANMNK010000131.1:0-9578 GCA_031373875.1 Pirellulaceae bacterium
GCTTCCGGCGCCAAAAGGCCGAATAACGATGGCCCAAGTAAAACGCCGGTAATCATTTCGGCAACTACTTGCGGCTGGCCCAACCTTCTGGCGAATAAACCGGCGACCCTGCAAGCCACTAAAATGGCTGCGATTTGCAAGAAGAACTTTACCGCTAGGTCAACGTTGCTCATTTTTTCGGCCAAACTTAAATTTCTAAAGGCTCACGTTTGTTGTCGCGTGGCAGGGAAGTTGCATGTCCGGAAATTGGTAGACATTGCATTTGTCCTGGATTCTCATGAATCGTCAACCCAAAATTCACCTTGCCCCCAGCATTTACCACCTCGCTTGGTTCCTTCGGTTAACTAGAGGCACCAAATATGCACGCCACGCAACTAATTCAAGGCATCTAGTTCGATCGGGGAGTACAAATTGGCTACAAATGCGTTTACCACTAGACTCTGCTTTTTTAGCGGAATTCGAAGGGCATCCCTCAGCGAACATGGGGTTCAACCTACATTTCGCTAAATCTCTCAGAGGTCGACAATAACTGTTGATTTTCGGCGATATTACGGCGAAAATAATGATTGCGAAACAGTGGTCATTAAAAATAATCATGATTCGCAAGTTTGAGAAAAAAGAGTTCAGGTTTGGCCTCTAAGGCATACACTCTGAACTGTGCGCGAGTGGGGCGTCGGGCGGCTACGAAATGACGATGGATAGCGAGACCTGGTTTGCAAATGCTAAAACGCTTACGACGACAATCAGAACCAACTGATAACGACAAAGCCCCAGACAGTTCAGTCCAAACAATGGAGTTGGACCCTTCTGACGTTGCGGACGAAATTGCTGCATCTGATATTGACGACCTTGAGTCAACGGACGTCGATGAAGAAGAAACGCAACCGTGGTTGGACAGGGACGTCAAGGGATTTATTATCAGCTTTTGCGTACACGCTATTTTTATCGTGTTGCTCGCAACCGCGCCGATTGCAATCCAACCGGATTTGCTCAGCGTGGTAATTCGGTCTGAACCCTTACCAGAAGCGCAGACCGATTTTGATGTCGCAAGTGACATTGCTTTTTCGGAAGCTCCCAGCGAAGAGGTTGGCTCAAACTCTGTCGGAGATAAAGCCTCAATGGCCCTGAGTTCGGCGCCCGTACTTGCCGACATTTCCGAAATTCCAACTCCCGACATTATGCAACCACAGTTGAACGCGAATGTGGATCTGTCCCTACAAATCAAAGAAGCGGTCGGATTGGTTCAATCGAAGAACGTTGTTCGAGGTATGACCGGCGTTGGCACTACGGGAATTGACGGCGCGGTAGATCGCATTACCTATGAAATCCTTCGATCTATCGAGGAACGCCCGACACTGGTTGTCTGGTTATTCGATGCGTCGGTTTCTTTGCAAATTCGCCGCAAAGAAATCAACGACCGATTCGATCGAATCTATAAAGAAGTCGGAATCGTTCAAAGCGGAAATAAGTCCGACAATAAAAGCAAACGCGACGACAGTCCATTGCTCACCAGCGTGATCGCTTTTGGCAACAAAGTCGACTTGCTAACTAAAGAGCCTACGGACGACTTGGGGGAAATTCGCAGCGCTATCGATTCCATTCAAGTTGACACCTCGGGAGTAGAACTTACTTTTTCGGCACTTTATTTGGCTGCCGATAAGTACAAAGAACTTCGAATTCCGCACGGAAAAAATGGCCCTGACCGCAATGTCATGATGATCATGGTCACCGACGAACGCGGAGCTGATCAGCAAGGCCTTGAAAAGACAATCGCATTTTACTCCAAGTATGCGATTCCTGTTTACGTGTTGGGAACGCCAGCACCATTTGGACGTGAATTTACGTACATCAAATACGTAGACCCCGATCCCAACTTCGATCAAACACCGCAGTGGGGCGAAGTGGATCAAGGACCGGAAAGCATGATTCCAGAACGGGTCTACATTGGTGATGAGGAAACATTTGTTGAAGAACCAGTCGTGGATTCTGGTTTTGGTCCTTATGCATTGTCTCGTATGTGTTACGAGACGGGCGGCATTTTCTTTTCGATACATCCCAATCGAAAGATCGGCCAAAACGTCCGCGACTACGAAATTGAACCGTTTGCCGCGCGTCTTACGCGATTCTTCGATCCCGATATCATGGCTCGCTACCGGCCCGATTATGTTAGCGAAGTCGAATATTTGAAGATGGTGAAGAATAGCCCCATGCGACAAGCGTTGCTTCAGGCTTCGCAGATGGGCCGTGTTGCTGCGGTAACTCGCGACTCTCAACGATTCGTTAAACGCGATGAAGCGAGCTTTGCGAACCAACTCACCGAACTGCAACAAGAGCCCGCTCGCATGGAGCCTCGGCTAAACGAATTGTGCATGCTACTCGCTCTGGGAGAGAAACATCGCGGAAAGGAAACGTCGGCGCGTTGGCTGGCCAGTTTCGATTTGTCATACGCCGAAGCCCTGTCTTCAAAAGTTCGCACCGAATCGTACAACTTGATGCTGGCGAAAGCCAAACGCGGGATGGTATTTCAGGACCCGAAGAATAACACGTGGGTTCTTCAGCCTTCCGATGAGATTTCGGTTGGAAGCAAATATGAAAAAGATGCAGAACAAGCTCGAACGCTCTTTCGACAAGTGATGGAACAACATCGAGGTACGCCTTGGGCACTCATCGCCGAACGAGAACTCAGTCGGCCTATCGGCTGGTCTTGGAAAGAAGCTTACACGGACCTGAATCCACCTCCACCAGCACCACCCGCAAACAATCCGCCTCCGCCACCTCCCACGGCAGCACAGGATGATCAAGCTCGGATGATCGCAAGACCTCCTATGCGTGCCATGCCCAAGCTCTAGTTCTCTTCGGGTGATGCAAAAATGCTACTAGGCAAGCCGCGATGTCAACCTTGCAAACGGCAATGCAGCTTTTGACAACGCATTCTGTGTGCGGGCACGGATATTCAGGGACTTGCCATTGCGAACGGCCCCGTCGTTTTATTCGGCAGCCATTCGCCATCTTTGCTCGTCGACTCGAAGGGAAACCTTCGAATCGCTCGCTCCACTTCCGCTGCCGAACTTTCGGCGCAGATCGAGAGAAAGCGTCCGTGACGGGCAGGTGTTGGAGCTAGTGTGATTGGTGTAGGGTTTTCTGGCGATTTTGCTTGGCAGCGATAGTGCGGCGGGCTCGGGTGAGCTTTTTGCGGTCGGATTTATAGCGGCTTTCTTCCTCGCGGTAAGTTCGAACCGCGTCGGGGTGCTCTTGTTTACTTACCAGACTCATTAGCCGTGATGCTCGCTCGCCTCACTCGACATTGCCAACGAACAGCCAGTTCTTGCGCCCCAACGCAATTTCTCGTGATGTGGATTTTTCTTAACAACTTCTTACACCTTACGGCGCGTATTCGACCCACCCGCAGCGAACGTCAAACGCTCGTTATTTTCGACAACCACCGAAGTTGTTTGCGAGAAGCAATCACCTCGAACGATCCATCGACTGGTACGGAAGAATGCAGCGGGGCCGTCGCGATGCTGGGATTTTCGAAAGTCAAAGATGATGTAGGGAGCTGGATCGAGCCCGCGTAAGGCCCACATCTTGCCGATGAAACTGTCTTCACATTGGGCTTTCGCTTCTGCGATCTTCACAGTCAACTGCTGGCCTTCAAGTCGCCCCGGTTTGGTTCGTGAATCGGAGCCCCGATGAACCAATGCCAATTGTCGATTATATTTTCGGCACAACGTCCTTGTTGCTGTCTCTGGATTGAAATCGACTTCGCCAGTAATAATACGTCTGAATCGAGATCTTTTCATCTCGACAAAACTGAGTTAGCGTCACGCTCGACCGCCGAAAACGATCCAATCGACTAGTCCATTCGCGAATCTCAGCTACTTTACATATGCCGATGGAAACCCAGCCCGATTGGTTTGACAAGGGTTTCGATCCCAACAATATCAGCGAGTACAAAACCCTTAGTAAGACATTTACCAAATGGCAGAAAATGGCAAGCGAACTTTCAGTTTCCATCCATGTCGCGTCAACGGGAGAAAAGGAGGGCGGCACCGTTGAAATTAGCGTCGATATCGAGTGGATTTTCGGAAAAGATGTCCCAGATTCGAACTTCGAGGATCCGCGTGAGAATAATTTAAAGCCGACGTTGCGCTAGGACCAATCATAGCTCGATGGTCAACTTTAGTGCCGCATGAAGTCCCATTGAAACGCGGCTTTGGAGTCGATTGCGGTCTTTAGGTCGTGGCAGAATTCAATGTTCTCTTCGGTAGCGAGTTTGATTGCCAAGTCGATTTGCTTGAGGGCTTCGTCGTCTTGTTCGGCGATGTGGTGAGTGTGGGCGAGTGCGGCGTGTGAAAACCAATTGTGAGAGGGTTCGAGGTCGAAAGCGAGTTGCGATTCCTTCTGGCATTTGGCTAAACTGCGGGAAGATCTGGAGGGCTTCATCGAGAGGATGAGAGCTAACAGGCGGCGGGCGGGAACTTCGTGCTCGGGTATTGCCGTAAGCGCGGACGCTTCGGTTTCAGCCGTTGACCATTCCTTGTTGTCGGCGGCAATTTGGGCTCGCATCCAGCGAACGTAAGGGCTCTTACTATCGGCCTTGATTGCTTTCTTCAAGTCGGCCTGTGATTTCTTCCTGTCGCCCAGTGATGCATAGAGCAAGGCTCGCGTTGCATATGCGGCGGGAAGGTGTATGCCTGGTTGCTCGATCACTCGGTCGACTAAGCGAATTCCGTCGTCAGCTTTCTTGGTTCGTTCGAGCATGAGCGCGGAAGCAATCGTCGCAAACGGATTCTCCGGCGGCTGCTGCTTGAGGAGTTGAAGGACTTCGGTGTTGTGGGTGAGGGAGTGTTTTCGTTCGGGGTCGAGGTTGGGCCAGTATCGGGCGAAGAATTGTGGCCACTGCTTTTCAAGTTCAAGCCATTGCCGTTGAACGTCGAAGACCGCTTGCATCGTCTCGATTCTACGTCGCACAACTGCCTGTGTGACGGAGTCCAACTGAGCCAGTTCTTGAGAGGCAGCGATTTGTTTAAGGCGCTCCGCGATTTGGATTTGCATGGATTCGTTGCCAACAGTCGTCGCTAAACCGGAAATAAAATGCGACGGGGCGTTCGCGTTGGCATCGGGGTTTATGGACCGAGTAAGCGTTGCGATGGCGGTTTCGTTTGCGGCGGCAATCATGAGAGCTTGCTGTTTGTTCAATGACTCGCGCCGAATCTTTGTAAACTCGCTTTCGGTATCTTGGATTGTCTTTTGATGGCGCTCGAACTCTGCGGTCAGCGTTTTCTGCTTTTCAAGATGAAGGCGAAAATCCTGTCCGATTCGGCGAACCGCGTCCAAGCGATTCTCGGCAATTCCGCCCGAGCCCGTTACCGAAGCGTCTGCCGGATTGAGCTTTTGAGCTTTGCAAGGCTCCATCAAAATCGTCGGAATTGCCAAACCAAGGAACATCGGCGAAAGCCAAATAGAAATATGCTTGACTGGGTTACATATATTTGAAAGACTAGAAAGGGGACGACGACTGTAACTCATCTTCATTACTTTCGGATTGGCATCACACAGAGAGGGCCTAGCTCATGTACCCGATTCTATGGTTTCGTCGTAACCGTGACAATGATTCTTACCTACACGCGTTGATCTTGGGAGCCGTGTTCGGCTGCTGCTCGTCAAGCCATCTCGCCTTAGCTAGTGACTCGGACGCCAAACAAGCTGGCGTACAGATTGCGCAGATTCTTGAGCGCGAGGCAGCCGGCGAATCCGTCGATCGCGATGCAGCCCTGTCCACAGTTTTTGCGGACGATGCTTCTAATGAAGCTAAAACCTTCGGCTGGCAGTCGGGCAAAGTGATTGTGCGTAAGAACTGGGTGCCCGTCGCCAATCTGAGTTCAGAGTACCTTCATTCTTCGACAAAGAAGTACTTGGAAAAACGGCAATCGGTTTCGCTCGACGCAAGCGGCCATCGCGTGATGGCGAAGTGGTGCGCCGATCAAGGACTTCTCGATCAAGCTCGTGCACACTGGAACGGGGTCGTAGGTGAATTGCCTGATGACATTGAAGCTCGTCAAGCGCTCGGCCATGAGAAGATTGCTGATCAATGGTTTGCACGCGAAGAACTCCAAGCCGCTAAAGACCAAGCCGTACGAAACCTGAAGTCCGCCAAAGTTTGGATGCCGAAAATTCGACAGTGGGTCACGACACTTGGAGGAACAAACGGCGACAAGAAAGTGCAGGCTCTGAACGAGATTCGAAAGATCGACGATCCAAACGCGGTCTTCGCACTGCGTACGGCCGCCGTCCAAGTTGCTCCTCAGACAAGTGTTCACTTTGTGAAAGCCATCTGCCGTTTTCGAACTAAGGAAGCGTGCATGGCTCTCACTTCGATTGCGATCCTCGATCCATCGTCGCCCAGCGGCTTGCAAGCCATCGAAGGCCTGGTCGAGTATCCACTCGCATTTTTCGTCCCAGATATTCTTCAGTGTATGTCGACGGCAACGAAGTCGAACGCAAAACTCGTTCATCACGCCAACGGCGACTTGGTGCTTGAGGTGGTTCAGCTTAAAGAGATGGCAAAAGAGGTGCGAACCGAGAAGCTCGAAAAGCTTCTTGCGATCGACAATTTTGCCGGAGTTGCTGGTTCGTCGCCGCTATCGACGATCTTTCATATTGATCGCGAATCGCCAGGAGCCAACGTTTTTGACTTGACGGTGATCTCGAATACCTCCGTCGCAAGCGAAGTTTCATCTTCTGAGACCAATCGTGCGATCAGCGATATTCAAAATGAAGTCGCCAAGCAAGCTGCGGCGGTCAAAAGCCAACAGAAGCGCCTGGCCGATGTGCTCCGATCGACGACCGGAGCAAAGCTGGGCGATGATGCCAAGGAATGGTGGAGTTGGTGGGAAAGCACAACCGAGATTCCTCGCTCTCGATCTTACAAGGTTCAAACGGCCTACGATCGATCATCGCCGCTTTACGAAGCGAATCCCTACCGAAGGTCGTATATCCCAGCGCTCCTCGGCTATGACCCATCCATTCCGCCGCCGGAGTCGGTTCCCGCATCCGTCACGTTAAGGGGCACCCCGACGTCTTTCGGCCCAATTAGTCAGAGTTGCCTAGGTGCTGGAACGCTCATTCAGACAGAGTCCGGTTTGATGCCCGTCGAGCAAATTCGAATTGGCGATCTCATAATTTCGAAAGACGTCGCAACGGGCGAGGTTGGTCTCAAACCCGTGCTTCAGACGACTCGGCGTCCACCAGCACCAACGCGAGACCTCGTCGTCGGCGAACAGAAGATCCGAGCCACACTCGGTCACTACTGGTGGGTGTCCGGTGATGGCTGGATTCAAACGGGCTTTCTGAAACCGGGCATGCTGCTGCATACGGCCCGCGGCAACGTCCCAGTAACGGAAGTAGTAGAAGCCAGCAGTGCCGAGACGTTCAACTTGGTGGTCGCCGACTGGCATACGTACTTCGTTGGCTCTGAGAGAATCCTTTCCTACGACGTCACCGAACTAACACCAACGCTACAAGTCGTCCCCGGCCTATCGGCCGCAACGATCGTTGCGAAGTAAACGAATCCGCGCGATGGCGTCGACTTAAGCCAAATCCAGTTCTTTTCGACTTGAGATTCATTTACCGGGGCTCCTTTAAGTTTGTGCTGCGAAAGCGTCACGCAGAACTATCGGAGCCACGGTTATGTCTATAGCACTGACCGTCGTCGGCGAACAACTCTGGAATCGGATTGGAGAATCCATGGACCATTTCAAACAGCGACTTCGACGAACGATTTCATCCGAAGGCAAACTCCACGGCGCAATGAAGTCGGGATGTATAGGTGACGAGTCGCTATCGGACGACTCAAAAGGGAAACCGTCTTTGCATCCCCTCTTTTCCGTAGAATTTTAAGAGCGTGATTGGTTGCGACTCGCAACATCCATGTCGACAATGAAGGGCGTTCCTGGAACGTGTCGAGATGCTCGATAAGACTTATTAGCATTTGCTGTGGGACGTCTTCGGTGTCCTGGTGTTGCCCAAGAATTCTAAACGCTAACCCGTATATGCGTCCTTTGATTTTGTCCGAAATCGCGGCGAAAGCTTGGTAGTCGCCATTCTTCGCTCGAAGCACCAAATCGCTTTCCGCCGAAACTTCCGCATCTTCGAAAGCGATTCGTTACTCCGTTAAGCTGGAACCAATCATTGGGCAGAATGCTGCTGATGGGACAGAGGTTCGTAATGGGCCACCTTGCGATCTATTACTCCATTCGGCGAGCGATGGCATGAGCGGGAAGCGGAATAACTTTGGAGTTCGCCAAGATATCGGTCCTCAAGATATCCTCGGGATCGTCTGTTTCCGAGCTAGCCTCGAACTGAATAATGTAGGCGCCGACTTGGAGAGAACTCTCCTGAACAATGGGAGGCCAAAAATAATCTGCCGATCTAGCCAGTGTTCGAGCCAAAAGACGCGTTGCCCGCCCAGAAAATCCAGACAACACCATCTCTAATTGGCCAAGTGCTTCTCGATAAATATAGAACACGAGCGCAGCATCTTGCCCGCGTGTGGCCCCGCCAGCAAACTCCCATGTTCCATCTTCTTGTTCGTAATACAACCCGGGCTGATCGGATTTTTCTTTCTTACTCAACTGCCTTCCAGAGCAAAAAGAGGCAGGTTGCGGATCGTTGTCTCGATATCGTAGAAAGAAGGGGCACTTGCGATCGCTGGCAACCGCTACGTCGTCCTGGCTTTCGAACGAAGTAGCATTGAAAGCGGATGCATAGATCAGTTCGACAATAGGATTACTTTTGACGCTTCCCAATGCAACCAGTGCTTTGTCGCCGGAACTCTCCGAAAAATCTTCATACACCTGTTGTGCTCGACTGACCACATCCGAATCCGCCGCCGTACCGGGACTCCAAACCAAGGACTGGCGCAAGTGCTCTGGATGTGGAGGAATTCTATTCGGATTAGTCGCCGTCGCAGCAATAACCTTCGCAGTACCTCCTAATGTCGATACTCCATTCAGGACCTCTCCGAGCAAGACGGAGTCGCTGGCAACAATCCAAGCGGTCTGCGCTGAATCTTCTTCAGGCGGACGACGAACGCCCACACAAATATCCAGCCGACGACGGCGCGCGAGTAGTTCCCAAAAGTTTTCGGGCTTTACGGCAAATAACGCTCCTGGCAATTCTGCCGCCGACGCATAACCGTACTCAATCAAGTAATCACACAATCGCGACAAGGCTTCGAGTGGAATGTACTTGGCTTCATTCTTCAGCAAAGCCGCCACTTGATGACGGTCCAGTCCCGTGTATTCGACAATCGCTTTAATTGTGCCGGGGCGTTTCTTTCGATCAGGAGTGTGACCGAGTAATTCAGCTAATCGAAATGCATATCGCATAGAACAACCTGTATCAACTTGTTTTTCCACGGTGGGTGGCGATGTACTCATGACGCCGGATTATCTCACTGCCTTGCAAACCCAAGATCGAAATTGTCCCAATCAGATCTTTTGAGTTCGAGCAGTATGTATTCGAGGTACGAACGAAGGAAAATAACCTTCGTGTCGCGGGATCTTGTGCGACAAAAC
>JANMNK010000175.1:0-1525 GCA_031373875.1 Pirellulaceae bacterium
TTCAATACGAGGCAACTCGGGCTTGTGCCCATCTCGTAAACTCCCGCTGGCGTCATTGCCCCCGTGGCTCGATTCACACGGAACAGATGGATGCCCCGACCATTTCCAGGTGGCAAGTCGACTTGCGTTGGTAACACATCACCTAGCGGAGAACTGAATGTTCCCACATATGCAATCAAATCTTTTTCATGTTTATCGTCTTGGGCCAACACCAGTCTCGGCAACAATGCCATTGCAATCCCAACTGCGAGCGATAATTTCAGAAATGAGCGGCGGGAACGATTTGATTCTTTCATGATGGTTGGATCGCAGGGTTTGATTGAAGGCAGGGAAAGGTAGGAGGAAGCGAATTCATTCGGCGAATGCATTCGGATACGAATCGTCGAGGAGCCTGAGGACATCGAACTTTGTGGGCACACCACTACCTTAGTTCGCCGGTTTCTTTGGAGACGTTGCAGAATCTTGGCAGCTCGATTTATCTCAAGGAAGCAGAAAGCATTTTAGCTGACAACCGATCCGGTCGCGCGCAACACCCAATAAAAGTTCGGGCATCAACGTCTGGTCCGTTTCGTTCTTTCTTCACAATTTTGTTTGGAAAACATAGCATTCTGATCAAAAACAAACGAAACCGGCAATCGGGCGCAGCTTGATAACGAATGATCGCTTGGCAGAATCGGCAAATTCGGTGCGTACCAGTATAGAGATTTTCGATCAACCAACGTTTGTCGAAGAACACCGATGCAGCAACGAACTGGGGTGACTAATGTGGATATCAGACCAATCGCATTCCCGCAAAATCGGTTCCGACATGTATCCCATTTATCTTGACTACAATTCGACAACCCCCATGGCGGGTTGTGTTCGCGAAGCCATGCTGCCCTACATGGGCGAACGATTTGCCGACCCCACCACGCAACACTGGCTTGGCCGAATAAGTCGCGAGGCGATTGAAGATGCTCGCGGTTTTGTTGCAAACCTAATTAACTGCGAATCGCAGGAAATTATTTTTACATCGGGTGGTACCGAAAGCGTCAACTTGGGGCTGATCGGTGCGGCTCGTCACATCGCAAACGACAGCAATGGCACAAAGCCTCACCTTCTGATCTCCACAATCGAACATGCTGCCGTATCGAAAACGGCCGACTGGCTGGAGCAAAACGGATGGGATGTCACGCGGGTCGGTTGCAATTGCCAAGGTGTTGTTCGTATCGATTTGATCGAACGAGCGCTTCGTCCTACAACAACGATGATCAGCGTAATGCATTCCAATCACGAAGTTGGTACGCTTCAGCCGATTCGCGAAATTGCGGAACTGATCGAAGGACGACCGATCATTTTCCATTCCGACGCGTCCCAATCTGTTGGAAAAATGGAGTGCAACGTCGACCGTCTCGGAATTGACATGCTTTCGATAAGCGGACACAAAATGTATGGACCCAAAGGGGTCGGGGCTCTCTATGTCCGCCAAGGCGTTGAACTCAATAGCGTTCTCCAAGGTGAGTGGCGAGAATTCGGTCTCAGACCC
>JANMNK010000562.1:0-1512 GCA_031373875.1 Pirellulaceae bacterium
CTATCTGCGATTGCGCCAACAGCTTAAGGTAGTTCATGTAGGCCGAAAGCAAACGACCCAGTGCATCGGGGTTTCCCTTTTGGGCCTGCCCTAACCACGTTTGAAAATTTGCGGTAGCCGAATCATTCATTTTGGACGGCCTCAGATTGCTTTCTTCGTTTAATGCCGATTTCTTATCTTATTTTCCAAAATCTGAAATCATGGCAGTCCGTTGTTGGTTCAGGACGCAGTGTTTGATGCGTTTCGTGCCTCCTTTTGCTAGCTGATGCACGAAAAATTAATAAAGTCCGATCACTTCCGATTTTCGATCGGACCAAAATCGCCGTAAATACTTTTCTCATAACACTTTACGACATGCTAAAAAGATTTGTCTGAGGGTGCGAGGCTCCGTACCCCTGTGCCAGCGCCATTGGTAAGGCCGAAACTGCAAAGCGTTGTCACGGTCCTTTTCGTCAGAATTTCGAGGAAATCTTTTGATGGTTTTCCCAAGCAGCCAGTTTAATGTCTGCAGTGCGGCTTAATCGTCTTGCCATAACCGACTAGTTTCGACCACACTGATAGTTTGCGCCAAAACGGCCCCGCAGTTCAAAAATGGGAAGGATACCGCTTGATGGAGGCGTTAAAGGAAATTTCTGAGTCGAAGTATGTTTTTGTAGTCCTGAGTCTGCTCGAATCTCTTCAAAAAGTCGAAAAATCGGCGAAAAGCAAGAACGTTTTGCTTTCGAGATATTGCCGGATGTCCGATCCACCCAGGTTGGAAATCGTTGGCAATATATATCGCTTTGAGTTCGATATATCGTACGCCTTCGGTGGCGGTGAATTCCAACCCGTTGTCGAAGTGGAATGGATGCCCAATGCATTGGAGCAGACCGTTCACGATTTGAATGATTCGAAGGGCATTCGGCAAATACGGATCCGTTGCGATTGTGGAGCGATGCCCTCGGACGTGTGCCCACACCTCATGCATTGCCTCGATTTCTTGCGTAAAGGACTCAGTTCGCGTTCTCCCGAACAAGGCTATCGATGGATTCGCAGTTTGGTGGCGGACGGTCGCGAAGCGGGGCAAAAACTGCTGGCATCGCTAACGGTTCCCCCAACCGAAGCAAATGCCAATCTCGGCCTGAGTCGATTGCAGTGGCGCATCCGTATCAATCCGGAGTCTCCCGCTTATTACGAGCCATTCTCGGTAGCAGCCTATCTACAACAAGAAAAGAAGAAGGGCGGCTGGACAAAAGGCAAACGCCTTCGCGAGATCTTTGATCAAGCGCCTGAGAGCGCCTTCGTTCATCCCAATGATCGAATGATCGCTTCGCTGTTGACTGTGGCAGACGATAGTTTTGATTCGTTCGTCGTCCGCGAAGCTTTGCTGTTGCTGTGCGATCATCCGAATGTTGTGTACGACGATGATGCCCTGGCTCCACTTCACGTTTGCAAGACGGCCATGGAAGTTCGCGTCGAGTCCGACGGCGATCTATTTCGCCCCAAACTGTACTTGGGTGATACGCGTCTGGA
>JANMNK010000196.1:0-1798 GCA_031373875.1 Pirellulaceae bacterium
AAAATATTTCCGGCCGATCGCCTAAGTCCGTTTCATCCCTGCAATGCTGAGCCCCCGACCCGCTATGTAAGCTTGCAGATTTCATGGTTACTGGCTCTATGGTTTACCTATTGCAAAAAGGTAAATCGAGCCGAACAGATAACGTTGTATAAATACTTCTTCTGTTTATAACGCTGCGCCGCTGGGTCATCCGATTTGATATGCTGTGGGCTGTGTGAAAGCAATTCGGGATTGGTTTGCTGGGAGCTTAGGATATGGGTGATCATACAACGCAGTTTGGAGCGACGCCAACGGAATTGCGGACGTTTGCCACGCGATTGTTGAACGATGTGCGCGCTTTGGAAATGATGCAAAGCCAAGGTTTGTTCGAAACAGGAATTCGGAGAATTGGTGCGGAACAGGAGTTCTGTGTTGTCGATGGAAATTTTCGGCCCTCGATGCGCGGACCTGAGATTTTGGATGCCATCAACGAACGACATTTTACAACCGAAGTTGCACGATACACTTTAGAAATCAATCTGGATCCGCTCGATCTTCGCGGCAATGCTTTTTCGCAGATGGAAAAGCAGCTTAACGAATTGTTGGCTTACGCCGAGCAAATCGCAAACAAGTTCGGCGACCGAATAGTCTTGGCGGGAATCTTGCCATCGATTGGCATGTCGGAGCTCGATTCGCGATTCATGACACCCGCACCGCGCTATCAGAAACTGGAGCAACGCATTCGCGAACTGCGGGGGGGCGGTGACATTGAGTTGGCGATCCAGGGTGTCGACGACTTGATGATGAGACACGACAACATCCTGTTTGAAGCGTGCAACACGAGTTTTCAAGTTCATCTACAAATAGACCCGGATCAATTTGTCGATCAATACAACTGGGCGCAAGCCATCTCGGGGCCGGTTCTGGCTCTGGCGACTAATTCGCCGTTGCTGTTTGGCCGCGAGTTGTGGGCCGAAACACGCATCGCATTGTTTCAACAAAGCGTGGACACGCGGTCCCGCGATTCAGGACTGAGGCAGCGACAGGCTCGTGTGTATTTTGGCAATCGCTGGCTGCGACACAATCTGGCCGAGATTTTTCAAGAAGACATTGCTCGCTACCCACTGTTCCTTAGCAAAGACGTTGAGGACAGTATCGAAGTTTTGAAACGTGGCGAGGTCCCACGCTTGCCAGCACTTGCATTGCATAATGGAACGATTTGGAAATGGAATCGACCTTGTTTTGGATCGAACGGACGGATAGCGCATCTACGGCTTGAGAATCGTTATTTGCCAGCGGGTCCGACGACGATCGATGAAATCGCCAACGCAGCTTTTTGGGTGGGCTTAATGTGTGGAATGCCAGAAGAGTATCGACAAATCTGGAGACGAATGGAGTTCCTCGAAGCGAAAGATAATTTTCTCAAGGCCGCGCAGCATGGTCTCGATGTCGAGCTTAGCTGGCTCGGGGTTACGAAGAATGCCCGAAGTATGATCATCGAGGACTTGCTGCCCATTGCTCAAGCTGGCCTGGAGAAGAATGGTGTCGATTCGAGCGATATTGATAGACTGTTGGGAGTCATCGAACATCGCGTCGTGCGTCGTATGACAGGTTCCAAATGGTTAAAACAGTCTTTGCGGGCCGCCGATCCGAGTATGGAGTTATTGCAGAAACAGACGGCTTTGACGGAAGCCTATTGGCGAAACCAAAAATCAGGAAAGCCCGTTGCCGACTGGCGAGTGCTTCCTTTGACAGCAGTTCAGTCGGATTCGATTTTGGACGAGCGCGTGGATCTGTTAATGGCGACGGATTTGATCAC
>JANMNK010000201.1:0-2860 GCA_031373875.1 Pirellulaceae bacterium
ATATATCTCATGTTGCTTGGTGAAGTCTGGACCTTCGTACCAATAGGGTCCATAAACGGCGTCCGGTATTTTGTCGCCGTTTAGGTCGCCCGCATTCGCGCCTTCGGAGTAGTAGGTATCGGTTAACTTGACCGAGTCGAACGTGTCGAGCGAAAAATCATCGATGGCAAATGATCGATTTGAAGTATTGAGTCCTAAGGCAAAGACAAAGATGGCGACGAGCCGCAACGTTGCAATACGCATGCTTAAAAAACTCCTGGCAAAGTTCGCGTTACAAACTTCGGATTACGATCGGTAGGCGGTGTAAAGTTGGCGAGGTTCGACGAATGGTCGCACGGAAAGGGAAATTTTTTGTTTCCTGTGCGGACAATTTTGAGATCGATATTGAAGTCATTGATTCTACTACATTAGACTGCTGTCGTCTTTGGTTCCATGCAATGACGTTATCCAAATGCACTCAATGCTCGTTCCTCCCCATTCAGGAGTACCAGAGTACGGATCCAGCGTGCGATGGAGCTATTAAGTGTTGCAATACAACGGGAAAACACGGCATCTGTCGGCAAGTGAACTTTTCAAATTGCGGAAGTCAACACGAGTTCGAAGCATTAAGCTGATGGCGACAAGATTGCCAGAATCTTGTGCTGCGGTCAAGGCTTTAGGGAAATGCGGGCTGCCATCAAGTGCGGTGACTTGTACTGGGGATTGGGATCGTGTTGTACAATATTGCGGTGCAAGTTTGCCAATAACCCTTTCGAAAAACAAACTCTGTGAGGATAAACGTGAACACTGTTGCCGAAGTCATGAGCGAATTGAAGAAAATGGGGACTGAGCAAACGCGAAAAACGTTTGCGCGGCACGGCGCTCCTTTAGACAAAATGTTTGGCGTCAAAGTGGGCGACATGAAACTCATTCTTAAGAAAATCAAAGGCAACCAATCGCTGGCCATGGACCTATATGCGACCGGAAACTCCGACGCACAGTACTTGGCAGGTTTAGTCGCAGACGGCGCGGAAATGTCCAAAAAAGAAATTGAGAATTGGGCCAAGACGGCTGCATGGCATATGGTCGGCGAGTATACCGTGCCGTGGGTGGCATCGGAAAACGAAAATGGACCCGAACTGGCGATGAAATGGATTAAGTCCAAAGACGAATCGCTCGCTGCAACAGGTTGGGCAACTTATTCGTCTATTGTTTCTACGAGACCCGATGAAGAACTTGACTTGGGCGAAATCGATACGCTGTTGTCCAAGGTCGTAAAAGAAGTGCACGATGCGCCAGGTCGCGTAGCGTATGCCATGAACTCTTTTGTGATCAACGTAGGTAGCTATGTCAAACCGCTTTTGGCAAAAGCTAAAGCCGCCGCGAAGAAAATCGGCGTGGTCGCCATCGATATGGGCGACACCTCCTGCAAAGTGCCAGTGGCGACCGAGTACATTACTAAAATCGAAGCGATGTCCCGTGTGGGACAAAAACGCAAGTCCGCCAAGTGCTGATTACGCGTGGTTGGACGCGGCAGGACCAAACGATTTAACGTCGCTCTGGGTTGTACATTTTCGATCGAGGTGCGTGTAGCCACCATCGACAAAGATGATTTGCCCCGTTGTATGACTTGAACATGGCGAAGCGAGGAATACCGCCATGTTGGCGAGTTCTTCAATGGTTGTAAATCGTCGGCCCAACGGAATCAGTTGTTCCATTTCAGCTTTGGCAGCGGCTGGGTCTGGCATGGCAGCCAAACATTTTTCGTAGAGAGGCGTCCACGTTTCGGCGGGCAGTACTGCGTTGACGCGGATGCCGAATGGAGCTAAGTCGACGGCCCATTCGCGAGTCAGGCCATTGATTCCTCCCTTGGACGCAGCGTAGCCTGACGTGCCGCCCTGTCCGGTCTCGCACACTTTCGACCCGATATTCACAATCGCGCCTCGCGATTGCTTTATTGCATCCAATGCAAAGTGTGCCATTGCGTAGCAGTGAATCAAATTTCGCCGAAGCGATTCAACGAAGGCATCAACGCCCGCTTCAAGCCCCACGCCATCATTCACGCCCGCATTATTGACGAGAATGTCAAGCTTGCCAAATCGTTTCAGGGTTTGTTCTACGGCGATGCGGCAAGCGTTCGCATCCGCGAGATCACCTTGAATAAAGAAACAGTCTTTACCTTGTTTCGCATACACTCGCTCAAGTTCGCGGCCTTCTGTATCGCTTCGATTGACATTCGCCACGCGGGCACCTTCGGCGATTAACCGACGGACAATTCCCAAGCCAATGCCTTTTGATCCACCTGTAACCAACGCGACCTTGCCCTCGAGTCCCAAATCCATCTCTTTGTCCTTAAGCAATCACGCCGATTGACGAAGCAGTACATTTCAAAGCGATTAGATAAACTTCGGTTGTTCAACTTGCAAGCAGTTTAGTTTCTGAGCGAGAGAGAGTTCGTCCCGATGAACCTTATATCAGCCAACCCGAAAGTGTAGGTCGAGGAAACCCCCAAGTCGCAGCGAGAGCGTCTGCAGCATCTTCAACGTCAGTAATTTCACCCCATCCGCCATTCCGCAAAAAGGCATGCGCGAACTCGTGTGCAATCACGTACCAAGCGAAATCCTCTGAAACAGTAGAGAGCTTGGGGCGAAGCACAACGCAGCGACTACCCCGCCCAGGCAGTCCAGGCGTGGGCATCAAGAACGACCAGCCCACTCCCGGTTGGTAATTGTCGATCGTTATTTCAAATCGTTCGTCTTCAAAAAAGTCCAGTCGGACTTCTTCTGGCAATCGCTCAAGGACGAACAAGAGCCTTTGACGCAAAACAGGATGTTCTGCAAACGGTTGGTACGGTTGAAGTGGATTTCCTTCCCGTCCGGCG
>JANMNK010000209.1:0-12072 GCA_031373875.1 Pirellulaceae bacterium
GACGACGAGCTACAAGCACGACCATTGCGACCAATCATGCTTCGGTAAATCTTTCCACAGCCACCGCACGAACGGCAACCCGTTGATCTTCCAGAACCGCACGAACCGACGACACCATGTGAGCCGCAGTTGCCACCGGCCCCACAACCACATCCGCTACCGGCACCGTAACCGTTTCCACCCATGCCGTTTCCACCGTTACCGTAAGAGCCACCAATACCGGCTGAAACATCTTCGACAACTGTTTCCCAATGTCCGTAGTCCTTGCAGACCATCTTTGTTTTAGCAACTTGAACAGGTCGATTGAAGACGCGAACTTTTGTCACAGGAACTGCGGTCGACACCGTTGTTAAACGCTGTACAACTTCGTTGTGAGGAACGTAAACGGTATATTGGAACGGTTCGTCGCGGAGCTTGGCTACACGCACTGTGTACTCTTCTGGTTGATCGATAATATGTGGAACCTTGACGGAGTACTTCTCAGTGATCTCTTTCCACTCCGGCACCGATTCAACAACGTCGGCTGTTTTCTGCTCGACGTCGGAAACGAGGACGGAGTACTCGATCACCTTAATTTCGGTCTTTGGCACCATTACCGTCGTGACACGGAAATCTTCAACAGTGACGGGAACCGTACGATAGATCTTTCGTGTGCGGTAGACGATCTCGTCTTGATACTCCGTAGTCGGAACGTAACGCTTCTCAGTCACGAACTGCGGTTCTAGAATTACTTGCAGTGCATCAACCGTTTTGGGTAGATCATTTTTATAGGTTGATTGGGAAGCATAGGAACCATCCAACGCGCAACCATCCATGCCCAAGCCCGCGCCAGTGTCGTTCGGCATTCCGGGCATGTTGTTATAAGCTGGTCCGGCGTTACTGTAGCCATTGAAGCCACCCTGTTGATAACCGCCGCCCAAGCCGCAGGCCGTATTACAGCCAATGACTTGTGCTCCGCGACCACAGGGATCACTACAACCACCACATCGAATTCGTGCTTCAGCGATAGAAGCAACGGCTATGGCACAAAAGCCAACGCCAAATGAAAGTTTCCGCAACAAACTCATGCTGCTTTTCTCCGTTGATAGACAATGATACAAAGCGTTTTACAATTACAACGTTTTTAACGATTGCTCTGATCAGTCTAGTTGCAAATACTTTTGGCAACATAGGCAAAATCGGTAGTTTTGCAAATTTTTTCACAAAACGAAAACTGGTCGATTTCAAAGGTTCATTGTCGAATTTCCCTGGTAAAAATGGCGAACGGTAGAATTTTTGATTTTGACCGTCGCTGGTACGGAAGAATTTCGCCGTCGTCCGTAGACGGTCCTTGGAGACATTGGAATCAACCGAATTAATATGGAATGAAATGCAATTTCCATTCGATTCCGACTTGCAAGGTTACCCCCGTGATCAGACCAAAAAAACCGACTTTTCATGCTCGTCAAAATCATAGCAAGGCTATTGCTCTGAGCATTTCTTTGCTCCTCGTTTTTTCAATTACCTTGCGTGCTCAAGAACAGGAACCAGTAGTTGCTCGTACGGAGATGCATCTCATCGCAGGCGAAGAAACACTTGATGTGATCGAGCCCGGTGACTTGTTAACAGTGCTGGAAGATCGCGGCGAGAAATATCTGATTCAAACACATAATGGCAAAAAGGGTGTAGTCGCCAAGGTAAATGCGGTCAAGTTAGCCGAGTCGGCCGATATCTACACCAGCTTGATCGAGAAATCGACAGACCCTGGACGACTCCACACGTTGCGAGCTTCTGCCTGGTGGGCATTGGGTGAACGCGAAAAAGCGCTTGCCGATTTTGATAAAGCCATCCAACTTGGTTACCGAGAAGCTCATGCATTCTCGTCTCGAGGTCTGTTCTACGTTGCGACGTCAGAATTCGATAAGGCAGTCGCGGATTTCACGACAGCGATTGAAAACGGAGGCAACGACAGCGTAGCGTACATTAACCGCGCCGCTGCCTACATGATTCTTGGCAAGTATCAGGAAGCCATTGCGGATTACGACAAGATTCTCGAATCAGCTCCTGACAGCGGAGCAATCTACCAACAGCGTGCAATTGCCAAAAAACTGATTGGGAAACTTGACGAGTCGATCGCCGATTTCGACAAATCGCTCGAGATAAACAAAGAAAACATTCCCGCATTTATGGGAAGAGGATTCGTCTATTTTCAAAAAGCACAATACGAAGCAGCTATCCAGGATTTCACCAGGGTCATTGAATTGAATCCCAAAGCCGCCGTCGCGTACAACAACCGTGGATACAATCGTCAACAATTAGGCAAAGTCGAAGAAGCAGCCGCCGATTATTCGAAAGCGATCGAACTTGCTCCCAACTATGAGTTGGCTTATCAAAATCAAGCATGGTTTCTCGCAACTTGCGAAAACGAAAAAATTAAAGATCCCAAACGAGCAGTAGAAGCCGCCAGCAAAGCATGTGAACTAAGCGACTTTAAAAACCCGAGTAACGTAGCAGCTTTGGCTGCAGCGTTAGCTGCTGACGGCCAGTTTGAAAAAGCAGTGGGTTGGCAAGAAAAGGTCGTCGAAGCTGCTGAGGAAAGTCAAAAGGAGTTCGCTAACCGTATGCTCGATCGCTACAAAACCGGTCTTCCATTTGATCCCAAAATCTCCGCCAAAATCGGCGATACGAAATAACCAACATTGGACCTCACATCGACCGCCGCATTAAGTACTCGGAGAATGCGCGGCCGCTCGGGTTTTGTTTGTTGTATGGGCAAGGATTCGCACGTTTCTTCGATATCGCTTTCAACACGAAGTCGAAGGTGCAAAGTGCGGTTTTTTTAGCAGAGCCTTGTCGCCGGGAAACTTATTGTCACCGCACGGCCGACGAAACAGACTCTCGTTTGCGCTGCGTCGGATTGACGGGACAACGCGCCTGCGGCGAATAAACATTTTTGTGCAAAATATTCTCTTCATTTAGCCACGAAGTGCTCGAGTTGTATACCCCGCTCCAATTCGCGCCTCCGGCGGCTAAACATTTTTGTGAAAAATCTTCTCTTCGTTTAGCCTCGTAGCGCTCGCGTGGAATGCGCCAGACCAATACGCGCCTCCTGCAGCTAAACTTTTTTGTGAAAAATCTTCTCTTCGTTTAGCCGCGAAGCGCTCGAGTTGAATTTGCCAGCCCCAAACACTCCGACGAGATTGAAAAGTCTGTCTCTATTTGTGCGTGTAACCCTTGGGAAGGATTTGGGACCAGCGACCGTTGGCGCGGGACCAGAGACCGGTTCGTGGAGTGAATTCACCAATTACAGTCAGCGGCACTCCGTCGATTTCGGCTGGTAGTTTTTTTGCTTCGCTTGGCGGCATGGCCAAGAGTAACTCAAAATCTTCACCATCACCTATCGCATGGTCGAGGGCGGGTTGATTCGTTCGCATGGATAGCTCATGTGCAGCAGCGCTAACAGGTACTTTTTCCAAATCAAGCACTGCCCCACAGTGGCTTTGCGTGAACACGTTCAGCAAATCAACGCCCAGCCCGTCGCTTATATCGGTCGCGGCATGGATTAAAAAGTTGTCTCGAAGGGCACGAGCTAACGAAAGCCGCGGTTCAAACGTTAGATGCTTGCCGAGAATACTGCCGCCAAGCGATCCGCTGACGACGATCAGATCGCCTGGACGAGCACCCGATCGCAGCCAGCAACCTTTAGCAGGAGCGCTGCCGATTGCAGTCATATGCACGACCAGTTTTCCCTCCCAAGTGTTTGTGTCACCCCCGGCAATGCTGACCTGATATTTTTCTGCTAGCTCAAAAATGCCTTCGAAGATTCCGGTTGCTAACTCCGTCGCGTTCGACTTCGGCAAGCACAGAGAGATGAAAAGCGCCACGGGATCGGCCGCCATGGAAGCCAAGTCGCTTAAGTTGACTCCAGCCAGCTTACGCCCCACAGCTCGCGCTCCACATTCGTCGAGGATAAAGTGCGTGCCATCGCACAGCGAATCGCAGGTCACAACATGCGCGTTATTTGCGTCCAGAACCGCAGCATCGTCGCCGATTCCTAACCGTACTTGCGGAAGCTTGGCCGAACGTTGTTTTACCCACGCGATATAGCTGCGTTCCATAATCGAATATCACTCGTTACGTTTCGAATTTTCTAGACTTGAGCCGCATTGGACCTGGACTGTCGCTTCATCGCTAGAGGTGATTATTCTTGTCGACTTTTGAGGGGATCGCTAATCCACTCGAACAGGTTTGAAAATCAAAAATCTGCTGAACCGCGAAGGCGATTTCGGCAAACACTACTGGCGGATTAGAACGCCTAAAGGTACCCTCAAGGTGGTTTTTATGCTTAAGTCGCGAAAGGGGGCCCTTTCATTGTAGGGTATTCGTTGCCCATATCTCCCTTCGCTGCATTTGTTCCTAGCTACGAAGGAAGCTGAAATTATGGCGACCATTGTGGAAACTGTTCGACGTCCCAAAGTTCGACACACCGAGTGCTTCATAAACGGCAAATGGGTAGCTGCTGCAAGCGGCAAGACCTTTCAAACTATTAACCCAGCGACCGAAGAAGTTATCGCCGAAGTTGCCGAGGGCGACAAGGAAGATATCGACCGCGCGGTCAAAGCGGCTCGCAAAGCATTCGAAGACAGCGAATGGTCTCGAATGGACGCTCGCGACCGTGGCCGTCTGATGTACCGATTGGCAGACTTGATCGAGGAAGAGATCGACGAATTGGCTGCCCTCGAATCGCTCGACAATGGCAAGCCGTTTAAGGATGCCCGCGCTGCTGATCTTCCTTTGGTGATCGATTGTTTGCGATACTACGCAGGCTATGCCGACAAAATTCACGGGTCGACAATTCCCGTTCGCGGAAACTATTTTACGTACACACGACGCGAACCGATTGGTGTGGCTGGCCAAATCATCCCTTGGAATTTTCCAATGCTGATGGTGGCGTGGAAATGGGGGCCTGCGCTCGCAGCCGGCTGTACCATTGTGATGAAGCCTGCTGAGCAGACGCCGCTGACCTGTCTGCGCATGGCGGCCTTGGCCAAGGAAGCCGGTTTTCCTGATGGTGTGATCAACGTCGTTCCAGGGTATGGTCCGACGGCTGGTGCTTCGCTCGTTCGGCATCCGGGCGTCGACAAGATTGCTTTTACCGGAGAACATCGAACGGCCCAGATCATCATGCGCGACGCTTCGGAGTCGCTCAAGCGATTGACGTTCGAGCTTGGCGGCAAGAGTCCCAATGTGATTTTGGCCGATGCCGACCTGGAAAAAGCCGCTGCAGGAACGCACTTTGGTCTGTTCTTCAACCAAGGTCAATGCTGCTGCGCTGGGAGCCGCGTCTTCGTCGAGAAGAAAGTTCACGCAGAATTTGTCGATCGGCTTGCCAATCTTGCCTCGACCCGTCGACTTGGCGATCCATTGTCGCTCGACACAGAGCAGGGCCCTCAAGTCGACAAAGCTCAGTTCGACAAAATCATGAGCTACATCGAGCTTGGCAAAAAAGAAGGCGCGAATTGCGTGACGGGTGGCGGACGGCATGGCGACACGGGTTACTTTGTACAACCCACCGTGTTCGATAATGTCCGCGACGACATGGCGATTGCCAAGGACGAGATTTTTGGACCTGTCATGTCCGTGCTCAGTTTCAGCGACTGGGACGAACTGATTCAGCGCGCGAACAACACCTGCTTTGGACTTGCCGCCGCAGTCTGGACCAAGGATGTTGGACGTGCTCACGATTTTGCTCGTCGCGTTCGCGCAGGAACTGTTTGGGTAAATTGCTACGACGTTTTCGATGCCGCTGCACCGTTTGGTGGTTTTAAAATGAGCGGTCAAGGTCGCGAATTAGGCGAAGAAGGCCTCAAGGCTTACACGGAGTCCAAGACAGTGACGATCAGCCTCGGTTAGTCGCACGGATGTAATGAAAGAAGAAATCAAAATTGGCCTGCTGCTTAGGTGAGCTACGCGGCAGGTTTTTCTTTTCATAGATGCGTTACGAAAGACGAAATTTACTCCCGTGAATCCCCAGTTTCGCATACCAGCGCCGAGGATCTGAAGATTGAATTGCAAGAGTTCTTTAGCGACACCGTTACCTTCAACTTTGCCTATTTTCGCCTTCAAAGATTTTTTTCTATAGGGCGTATGCTGGCCTGATCTAGCGGGAATTTTCTTAAGGCTCGCTTCGTGCACTTAACGATCGTCGTGACGTTTTTCCGGAATCACTTCTCAGTAAGTTGGTTCATTGTTTGAAACTCTATTCTGAGGCATTCCGTGGCCCAAAGCCTACGCCATTTCCAGTCGTTTGCCGCCATCGGGAATCGCCGCGAATGGCTTTCTAACACTTAACCCACAGAATCTGGCTCCTTGGTTAGTCAAAGTGACTTGTTACCCTTACCTGTGGCCATCGCTGGAGCAAATTAGAAATCAAAGTCAGCAAAGACAGCGAGCTTTTAAATGATCTTTATCGAGAAAATCCCCTTCTTGACGCAAAATCTTTGTAGAACAATGCGCAGCGCTATCTCTTCGTAGCGGTCATTGCAAGTATATTGAACCAATGATGGGATCGCAGTTTAAAATTACATCCATAGGGAATCGGGATTTCATGATGACCCACAACTTATTCGCTTCCCGGTATATCTCACCGAGCTAAAAAAGCACGTGGCACAAAGTCCGACCAAGGTAAAAATAATGACGGTCGCATTTATCGCAACACGAGGCCGGATAGAGTCATAACAAGCTTTTGTTAAGAACGATCTTTCCTGGCAAATCTACCAAAACAAAATTTCCAACTAAAACAATACGGAGCAAATCTATGTCGAACAAGTTCGCGATCGGGAGAAGAACGTTTGTCCAAGCGTTAGCTGTGACAGGTGTCGGGTTAAGCCGTATGAGTTTTGGGTTTGAATCCAACCCAAACGCTCCAGCCATTTACAAGACTCTCAAGTACAACATGATCGGCGTCGAGGGTTCGGTCGAAGATAAATTCCGCGCAGCGAAAGAAGCGGGTTTTCAAGGTGTCGAACTGGATAGTCCAGGCGTCGACGTCGAAGCGGTTCGGGCGGCGATCGTCAAAGTAGGTTTGCCGGTAGATGGAAGCGTTTGTTCCACGCATTGGTCGATTCGCCATACTAGTCCCGATGCAGCACAGCGTGCCCAGGCGCTCGAAGACCTTAAAACGGCACTTCGGCAAACGCATGCCGTGGGCGGTCACACAGTATTGCTGGTCGTGGGACACGGAGACGACGGGCCAGAAAACGAGATTTGGGCTCGA
This sequence comes from Pirellulaceae bacterium, assembly GCA_031373875.1. Classification (GTDB taxonomy): domain Bacteria; phylum Planctomycetota; class Planctomycetia; order Pirellulales; family Pirellulaceae; genus JANMGV01. The sequence goes on from JANMNK010000209.1 coordinate 7,256, forward strand.
GCCGTCGACAACATTCGCAAGGCCCTTCCGCTCGCAGCAGAATTGGGTGTCTATATTGCAGTGGAAAATGTATGGAACAAGTTCATGTATGACCACAATGGCGGTCCCGACCAAACCGCTGACAAGTTCTGCAAGTTCGTGGATGAATTCAACTCACCTTGGATTGGCATGCAATTCGACATCGGCAATCATTGGAGGTATGGCGACCCTGCAGCCTGGATTCGTACTTTGGGAAAACGTGTTGTAAAGCTCGATATAAAAGGATTCTCGCGAGCCTCGGGCAAATTCACTCGAATAACAGACTGCGATATCAATTGGCAGACGGTTCGTGAAGCGCTCAAGGAGATTGGGTTTACAGGTTGGTGTGCGGCAGAAGTCGATGGTGGTAATACCGAAAAACTAAAATCGATCGCTGCTGAAATAGACTCGGTTCTGGGACTTGCTTAAAAAATGTAAGCAGACCAGCGATGTAGCTCTACCCTTCACATAATTGCGTTCAGCTACGCGGGGACTGGATGCGACGACTTTTTACGCGAACAATGATGGTCATAAAAGTGAAAAACACTGTATCGCAATTTCGAAATGCGTTGCAGTGAGTTGTGGGATGGATGGTAGTCGATGAACTTGACTGGCCACATCCTACCTTTTGAATCGATAATGGATGAGTCTTAAAAAGTGCAATTGGTCACCACAAAGTCAAAGGATTTGGCATCATGGCGATAGCCCAAGAAGAAATGGTTGCCATCGCGGGGCGCCATGGGATTGATTTTCAAAATATTCATCCGGAACTCAAACAGCAGCGGTTGGCGGAGTACAAACGAATCCTTGCCGACCGCAATGTGCCCTTCCCGATATCGCAAGAGCGAGCGACCACCAGTTACCAAAAAGCTGCGGCGGGCCTCCCCTTTGAAATCGGAGACTTGTCCGATGAACGTATCGACCTAGGGCAGTACACCAACAAGCAGCATTACGAAGAGTATTCGATCGAGGATCACTTGAGTTGGGCTTGTTTGATTGCCGAGCAGCAGCGAACGAAACATCGATACGCTTGTCGCGAGTATCTCGAAGGAGAGCAGATTTTTCAGATTGCGGGAACGAACATTCCAGACTTTTATTTATTGAACGCGAGAATTTATCAGCAGACTGGCTGGCAACTCGCGACGGTCAATACAATTATTCCCGCAGAGCTGTTCTTTACTTGTCATAGTCATCGGTATTTTCCGGTGACAACTTTTATGCGGCCGATCGAGCAAGACTATCTTCAAGAACCAGATATCGGCCACGACGTGGCGGGACACGTTTCGACGTTCACAATTCCCGTCGTCGCGTCTCTTATGAAGAATCATGGTACCGCTCGCGATATGATTTACGAAGAACGTGATCGACGGATCGAGAAGGCCGTGACCGAAGACCAGCGAGCGAAAATCAATTCTAAGGCAGATGAATTGCTTTTTTACGCTCAGCGCATCTACTGGTTTACTGTTGAATTTGGACTGGTCATGCAAGGCGACGGAGTTCGTTGTTTTGGGGCAGGAATCTTGTCGTCGCCTGGCGAGACAATTTACAGCATCGATTCCCCTGAACCGAATCGAATTTTGATTGATCCGTCAAACGACAAGGATCTTTTGCGATTGGCATCAACCGACTACTTGATAAGTGAGTTTCAAAAGACGTACTTTGTCATGGAATCTTTTCCGCTGCTTGCGTCGCTGACTCCAGAACGAATCGTAGAAATCGCAAAGCGAGCTTCGTTTCTCCCCCATTTTACTTGGCGAGAAATTATCCCCGGAGATCGAGTACTCAACGTTGGAAGAAAGGCGACCTCCGTCCAAGAAAAGTACTTTCGATTGATGGCTAACCAGCCATTGGATGAAAGCTTGAAGCGGACGGCCATCCGGAATTTGCGACTTGAAAATATGGGTTTGATCAACCAGCAAGAACTGGAACGAGCGTTTAAAGTCGCGCCTCCTGATATCCCAGAACTAGTTAGGCAGTGGTTTGCGAAAACGGAGAACCAAGCGATTTTCCAAAACACACTGACACCGCTACCATTTGCGGATTCTACAAAAAACTGAGGAATGTCATTTTTCCCACCGATACGCGGCCAATACGGCTTTCCTTCGATCCTTTTGGACAAATTTCTGACCTTACCCGAGTTAAATTGTTGCTAACAACTATTTCACGGTCGTTTCAAGTGTTTAAAAACCACAACTTCATTTCCTAAAAAGTGGATTTTGAAGCTTTTTTTCGGGCTTGATAAGCTTATAATCGAGAGTATTCCAGAAACTCCCACCTGACGCTGCTGCGTCCAACCAATCGAGTTTGATGAGGCTACAGGCTTCGACAACTTGTTTAAACATATCGGTCAAACGAAATTCACAACGCGATGGCTGGCTTTCTCAAATCAGAACAGCAGTTATCCACGGGGATGTCGTAACAACAAGAAATTTAGACTATCGACTTTTTAACCATATCAACGGAGTACTCACACAATGAAATGCTTGGGCAATAACCTTGGACGGCGAGGATTCTTGACCGTTGGTGCACTTGGCGGGCTCGGCTTGAGCTTGGGTGATTTCTTTCGATTGCGCGCAATGGCAGATCAAAAGCACTACGACTTTATCGAAGCCAAGGCCGACAGCGTTATCCATGTCTTCCTACCCGGAGGAATGGCGCATCAAGAATCGTTCGATCCCAAGCCCTATAGCCCGCTTGAATTTCGTGGCGAAATGGGAGTGGTCAAGACAAAGACTGGCGATCTTTTTGGCGAATCGCTCCAACGTCTAGCGTCGATCTCCGACAAATTCACCGTCATTCGCAGTATGACGCACGGCGAAGCCGCCCATGAACGTGGCACGCATAACATGTTCACTGGCTACAAGCCTTCGCCAGCCTTAACCTTTCCAAGCTTCGGTTCCGTGATCAGTCATGAGTACGGCCCGAAGAACAACTTGCCGCCGTACGTCGCGATTCCTGGAATCCCGAACGAGTTCGCGGGTAGTGGATACCTCAGTTCGTCCTACGGACCATTCAGCCTTGGTGCCGATCCTGCGAATGCTGGGTTCCGCGTCCAGGACCTCAGCCTTCCCGGTGGTGTGGACGTCAATCGCTTTACCCGACGTCGGTCCGCGCTCGAAGCTGTGAACGCTCATTTCGCTTCGCGACAATCGTCTGACGCTGTTACGGCGATGGATACTTTCTACGAACGAGCGTACAGCTTGATAAGTTCGGATAAAGCCCGCGAGGCATTCAATATCGAAGCAGAAGATGCTGCGCTGCGTGACAAGTACGGACGTAACACCGCTGGTCAACGATTGTTGCTCGCTCGCCGATTAGTAGAAGCTGGCGTTCGCTTCGTTTCGCTAACTTACGGTGGGTGGGATATGCACTCGCAAATTACGGCTGGCTTTAAGAATCAAATGCCGCCTTTGGACCAAGCATTAGCAACGCTCTTCGAAGACCTCGAGTCTCGCGGCTTGCTGCAACGGACCATGGTGATGGTCAGCAGTGAATTTGGCCGTACGCCAAAGATCAATCCGGACGGCGGTCGAGATCACTGGCCAAAGGTGTTCAGCGTGCTACTTGGTGGTGGCGGTATTAAGGGTGGAATGGTTTATGGTGCGTCGGACCCAACCGCTACCGAGCCCGAACTCGATCCAGTCAGCCCCGAAGACCTCGCGTACACGATGTATCGCATGCTCGGAATTATTGCCGACAAGGAACTGATGGCACCTGGTGATCGTCCTATCGAAATAGTCAACGACGGTCGAGTGATCGACAAAATACTTGCCTAAGCCGTAATGACATTCAACGAACAATACAACGCCTCAGGCATCCAGGTGTCTCGGGCGTTTGTCATAAATAACCCTGCGAAAAATTCAAAATCAAGTTTGCTACCAAATCAATAAAGCGTCTGGAGACTACTCAATGAAGTTCGTTACGAAGCACACTATTGTCGTCGTGACATTCTTGATGTTTTCTTTTGCATCACTTGCTAATTCCGCGCAGCCTGATATCGGGATGATAACTCCCCCAGGTGTCGTCCGAGGTAAAGCGACCGAGATCACGATTTCCGGAGCACGCTTGGGTGATGCTAAACAACTGCTGTTCTATTATCCAGGAATCGAAGTCACGAATATCACGGCAGTGGATGACAATACGATCAAGGCCACGATCAATGTCCCCGCTGATTACCCTTGTGACCTACAAGCAGTTCGAGTTAGCACGGCAACTGGCCTAAGCAATCTGCGTCTGCTTGGCGTGGGTGCGATGTCAATCATCGACGAAGTGGAACCCAACAGCGAATTCGCCGCGCCGCAACCGATCGCGATCAACTCAACTATCCACGGCGTTGTAAGAACGGAAGACGTTGATTATTTCGTTTGCGATCTGACCAAAGGCCAAACGTTGACCGTGGAACTCGAGGGCCTAAGACTGTCGTCGATGTATGATTTTTTCGATCCATTCGTTGCGATTTTAGACTCCAACCGATTTGAAATGGCACGAAGCGACGACGCTCCTTTTGTGCAACAAGACTGCGTTTGCTCGATGGTGGCTCCAGCCGATGGCAAGTACATCATCGAAGTGCGCGAAAGCAGTTTTGGTGGTAGCGATCGATCGCAGTATCGACTTCATGTCGGCAATTTCCCTCGTCCCTTATCGATGTATCCCGCAGGCGGCATCGCAGGTCAGCCCCTCGAAGTCACCTGCATCGACGCCCTCGGCCAACAGTGGAAACAGACATTTAATTTGCCGGCCGAGACTTCGCCGATTCATCGAGTCTGGTCAGAAAAAGATGGCCTCATTGCACCTTCTCC
>JANMNK010000222.1:0-8666 GCA_031373875.1 Pirellulaceae bacterium
ATAAGCTAAGGCTGCGATTGTTTTTTTTCTTCAGCAGCACTTTGCCGCAAATAGGTCGGCAAAAGCTGATCTGCGTCCGTCGTTTGCCCTCGAAGCAACCTATCCCAACCCAACGCAAATACGCTTTCTGAGTTCGGGTCGCCAATGTGATTAGGCACCCGCACTATTTCGTTTCTGAGCAAAGCATTGCATCGCGACAGACCTGGTCCAGCGATGAATGGAAAACTCTGATTGTTGGCGTCGGTTGCCGTCGTCTCCCACTGGTTAATCGCCGCGACCCAATCGGACACTGTCATGATTTTCGATGACGTCAGGCATGACAATTCCCAGTCTTTATTCAGTTGCCAGAGCGCCACGAAGAGCTCGCCGCGAAAAGCGTCTATGATCGTCCAGAATTGAGTGAAGGGCAGACTTTCTGGCGTCGGCCATTCCTGAATGCCCCATCGCTGAACTTGCCAAGCGATTGTGTGCAAAGTGTCCACTTCGACGGTCGGAATTCCCAGGGCGAAAGCCAGGGTTTTCGCGGTCGCCACGCCGACACGAAGCCCCGTAAAAGATCCGGGACCGACCGTCACTGCGATGCATGCCAATTGTGACGGTTTCACGACCACTTCATCCAGTAGCGATTGAATCGATGGTGCTAGGGAGCATGCGGAACGTGATTCGTTGGTTGCTGATCGCGTTGCTCGAATCTGCCCGCCGCATCCGATAGAAGCTGAACCGGACTTTCCCGTTGTCTCCAATGCCAGCAGCCAAGCGTCTCCGATATTATTTTTTAAGGCATTCATGGCGAATCAAGAATTTCGTATCGGAACTTTGGTAAGAAAAGACCGCCATATTAACCTTGAAGATCGCTCCATACTCACTTAGCCCCAACGTTTTCGGGTAAAGCACGGTAACTTTCCGATTTGGACTGGGTTGCCCTTTTGTAAATGCTATATCTAGAATACGTACTTTGTTGAAAAGTGGAACTCAGGGCCTGTAACGGTCCGATGAAATTTGACGGTCATTTTGATTTTTTTGAGTAGGTCGATCCGGTGAAGCAAGCGCTTATCAGCGATATTCATGGCAATCTCGAAGCGCTAAACGCGGTGCTGGCGGACATCTCAAAGCAGTCTGTTGATGAGCTATTGTGCCTTGGTGATATCGTGGGTTACGGTCCGAACCCGTGTGAGTGTCTCGATATCGTCATGAAAAAGTGCCGTTTGACCATCATGGGCAACCATGACCAAGCCGCTTTGTTCGATCCGGATGGTTTCAATCCTGTCGCCCTACGAGCGATTTATTGGACTCGCGATCGACTGGACGATGCGGGCGGAGCGCGAGCGGCGGTAGTTAACAAACGCTGGGACTTTCTCAGCGATTTGCCAAAACACAAAACAGAAGGCGAAATGCAGTTTGTGCACGGCTCTCCCAAAGACCCTACAAACGAATACGTATTTCCTGAAACGGTCTATGATCGCAATAAAATGAAAACGCTGTTTGAACGCGTTCAATCTTATTGTTTCCAAGGACACACCCACATGCCCGGCGTTTTCACGACCGATGATGAGTTCATTGACCCAGTGGACTGCAACTATCAGTTTCCTTTGGGCAAGGAAAAACTGATGGTGAATGTTGGCAGTGTGGGGCAGCCTCGAGATGAGGATCCACGAGCTTGTTATGTGCTCTTGGACCACGATAAGAGAACTGTCGTTTTTCGTCGTGTCGAATATGATTTCGAAGCGACCATTGCTAAGATCTATCAGATAAAAGAGCTGGATAACATGCTCGGTGACCGACTACGAACAGGTCGGTGATTCGAGTTTTCGACCCCAAGGGATTGAAGAGCTAGACGTGCGACGAGCCATAATCAGCGACATTCACGGAAACATCGAAGCTTTTCAAGCGGTGCTGGCGGACATCAAGAGCCAAGACTGTGGTCAGGTCATGTGTTTGGGGGACATCGTCGGTTACGGTCCCAATCCCCGCGATTGTGTCGACGAGGTAATGAACCTTCAAGCGTGCGTATTGGGAAACCATGACTTGGGCGCGCTGTTTGACCCCGAAGGATTTAGCAACGCAGCGGAACAAGCAATTTTTTGGACGCGACGTCAGCTTGAAAATGGCGGCGATCCCAATGCGGCCAAAAAGCGATTGGATTACATTTCGCGACTGCCTCGCAATCGACGCGAAGGCAAATTGATGTTTGTTCACGGTTCGGTGCGAAATCCAATTAACGAATACGTATTCCCCGAAGACGTTTACAATCGTCGCAAGATGGACAAACTGTTTTCGATGGTCCAGGGATATTGTTTTCAAGGTCACACGCATGTTCCCGGAATATTCACGTCCGACATGCAGTTTATTCGACCCGAAGAAACAGGGTACCGTTTTCAATTGACTTCCGAAAAAGCCATGGTCAATGTCGGGTCCGTAGGGCAGCCACGAGACGGAGATTGGCGAAGCTGTTATGTCATCATTGATGAGCCATGGATTGAATTTCGGCGGGTCGAATACGACTACCGAACGACCATGGACAAAATCTATGCAATCGATGATTTGGACAATTTCTTGGCTGATCGTCTGCAAGATGGACGTTGAAGCCCGCAATTCGCGGCTTTTTGGCTTTATTTCTCCCACCCTTCGCTCTTTGGGCACATAGTTTGGACTAGCCAATCTCGCATTCGAAAACCACAATGTTGCCTTGGTAAATGGCGGCAGATTGTGTCCCCAAGCCGATTTGTTTTAAGGGCTTTGCACAGTGAAGTAAGCGCGGTGTGGTAATTCGTAAATCGGACCCACTGCAATCCACATCATCTGCACTAAATACCTGAAGACGAGTTGCTAGGAACCAACATTGGGCTTTGCACAACGAATAGCTTACTTGCTAACCCACAGACGCAGTAAACAGAACATTGCAGCGACCCAGTTCCAGCATGCCTTCTGACAAATAGACAACGACGCCGTTTCACTCGACTGAGATCAGTTGATGTGTATTGTTTGCGCACCGAAAAAACTTGATTTTGAGATAATCCGTGGAACGACGACAATCTAATCCATTCCTGACTTGGTTAATCCTGACGTTCGCGTTGTTTTTTCTTTGGACAAGTTTACAGCAGCGATTCACCGCCAAACCAAAACCGGTAGCGCCACCTGTCGCGTCCGAGGAAACCGATACCGAAGATCCTGTCGATGTGGCCACATCCGACGTTTCCTCTGACGCGTCAAAATCGACGAATCCGGCTCCTGAGGCAGTTCAAGGCAAGGAAGAGTGGTTCACTTTGGGAACGATGAATCCCAAGGACGGATATCGCTTGCTCGTCACATTGAATTCCAAAGGTGCCGGAATTGAGCGGATTGAGCTGGTCGAACGAAGCAGTCCAGGCGTGTTCCAATATCGTACGTTGGCAACGTTAGGAGGTTCCATCGGTTACTTGGCGCTTCGAGAAAGCGAAAAAGGACTAACCATCAATGCCGTCCCCCAAGGCTCACCCGCTGCTGCGGCAATCCCTCCGGATACAACACAGCCTGTAGGCGTAAAGATAGGCGACACGATTGTCGGGATGAATGAACTGCCAATCCTTAAATTGAGCGATTGGGAGACGGTTTGTGACAAGATCAAACCAGGCACCCAGGTCACGATTCAGGTAAAGCGAAAATTTTCTGATGGTTCGGAAAGGGACTTGGACTACAAGGTCGTTCTCGAAGCGCCGCCGTTGGAAATAGTGCGGGTTGCAGATGACTCCATTCTTGAGCAAGTCGTGGGCAACGAACAGCGACTGTCTTGCTTGACAACACTCGCCTCGATCGATGGGCGATCGATTAGTCCTGGCAAAGCTAATCTTAAAGGATTGGACGCAACGTTGAATGGAAATTGGTTCGCAAAACCCATGGACGTGGAAGATGGGATGGGTGTCGAATTTACCATGCCGCTTGCGGGCTGGCTTGCTAAGACCGGTACCACGGCGAACTTGGAAATGGTCAAGAGGTTTCGACTTCGTAAAGCTATGCCGGATGCCAAAGAACCCCTCGGCTACGGCTATTGTCTCGACATTGAAACAACTGTGCGAAACTTGGACAAGACTTCACACGAAGTGGCGATTCGGCAGGAAGGTGTAAACGGCCTGACGCTCGAAGCTTGGTGGTACGCACAAAAAATCAGTCCGTATTTTATGGATGGAGCCGGCACTCGCGATGTGGTTATTGGGATGAGCAACGGCGTCCACAACATGATCACCCGATCGTCGCTCTTTAAGCATGCGATGAACAACAAGGCCATGCCCGACAAAGAATTCTTAAGCGTTGGAGAACCACAGGAACGTCGCTCGTTCCGTTATTTGGGAGTTGATACACCTTATTTTGTTTCGGCACTATTGCCCCATCCTGACCAACCGACGAGCCTTTCCAATTTGTCCCAAGGTTCTGCTCGCGCCTATGCCGAAGTCGAAAAGCTCGTTTCGGGAAAGGCATTGGCAGGCAACGTTGGATTTTGGTTTAACACGGACAAACAAAAGCTTGAACCCAACGGCGAATTTTCACAACGCTATTTATTGTTTGCCGGTCCAAAAAAGCCGTCGGTTCTCGAAGCTCACCAATTGTCGGATTGCATTGAATTCGGCTGGTTTGGGTTTGTGGCAAAGCCTCTCTCTGCTGTTTTACACTTCTTCTATTCAATCGTCCGCAACTACGGGCTTGCGATCATCATGCTGACCGTTCTAGTTCGAGGAAGCATGTTCCCGCTCAGTCGCAAAGCCGCGTTGAGCGCACAAAAGATGCAGGAACTGGCGCCTGAGCTCAAGAAAATAAACGAGCAATTCAAGGATGACCCACAACGCAAGATTCAAGAAACGCAAGCGATCTACAAGAAATTTAAATTCAATCCTGCCGCAGGCTGTTTGCCTGTCTTTATTCAGATACCAATCTTCATCGGTTTGTATCGAGCCGTCTCTGTCGACATCGAATTGCGGCAACAACCACTAATTCCTGGAATTCAGTGGTGCTCCAATTTGGCAGGGCCAGACATGTTGTACTACTGGGCGAACTTTATGCCTGATTTCATTGCGGGAAAAGGTACTGGTTGGTTCGGTCCCTATTTCAACTTGTTGCCGATCATCACCGTAATCTTGTTCATTGTCCAACAAAAAGTGCTGATGCCCAAGGCGACTGATGAGCAAACTCGAATGACGCAGACGATGATGATGTACATGACGGTGTTTATGGGGGTGCTTTTTTTCAAAGTCCCCGCCGGACTGTGCATTTACTTCATCACCTCCAGTTTGTGGTCGCTCGTTGAGCGACGATTGGTCAAGAAGTACACGCCGAAAATGTCGCTCGCTACCGACACCACTACTGCGGTCGCTGTTCAACCAATGCAAACACCGGAAAAGAAAAAGGCTAAGTACAATGCGAGGCCAGAAACCTTGGCCGAAGCATTTCCTTGGTTTAAAAAGCAGGATAACAAACCTGCGCAGCCATCGAACAATGACTCTTCAAACGATGCGAAGAAGTTATCCAATCGACCAAACGATAAACGACCCGGTAACAGAAAGCGACGACCAAAATAGCCGAATTATCGCAAGTCCGTTCCTTCGGATTTCGCGATTGAGCCAGCGCCGGCCACAAACGGATTGATGATGACTTTGGGTTCGGCCATTTGGCTAACTTGATTCTCGACGGGAGTGATTTCTTCGATCTTTTCCGTGCAATATGGATTCATCACCATCACTTTCGATCCATTATTTCTTGGCTTCGCAAGTTCCGAATGCATTGGAGGCAAAGCGGCAAACGGGCTGATTCCATAAGATCGTTCCACTCGTTCGCCGTAGAAAACAGGTGGGTGGATTGCGAAATACGGAGGCGTTGGAATATTGCCCCGATATCCGTAATAGTTCTGATAACCGTACCCGACTCCTCCAAAACCAAGTTGACCATAAGGCCATTGAGCGGGACAATCGGTCGCGAGCATCGAGGCAAGAACAACTGCGGAAATGGCTAGACGGCAGATCATGGTTTTCATTTTTTCAAGCTCGCGAAATCGGTTTACTGTCAAGTTTACAGGCTACGAAACCAATTATTAGGTTTGTAGCAATCAAGCACTGTAAGTTTTACGCTAGTTGGAAAACGTGGTTATTCAAGCCTTCATTTTATCAGAAGACGAAACTCGATTTCAATTTCGTCCGCATGTATCGGAGCTGGGTTTGTGAATTCTACCGAATCTAGCCAAAAAGAATGGACAGATTTGCGCGCCTTGATTAGGGCAAAATCCGAAGAACTAGGCTTTCAAGCCATGGGAGTCGTTGCCGCTGCAGAAGCCAAAGGATTCGAGCGTTTCGAGCAGTGGCTTTCGCTGGGGTACGGCGGGAGCATGGATTACCTTGATAAACGACGTCAAGCTTACCGGCATCCGAAAAACGTTCTCGATGGTGTGCAGTCGCTCGTCATGCTGGCGGTTTCCTACAAAAAACCTGCCGCGTCGGCCGCGATTCCAGATGGTTTTGGTCGTGTGGCTTCTTACGCGGTAGCGCCGCAAGACTATCACGACACGATCCATGACCGGCTCAAGAAACTGCAGGCAGCCATACATGGCTCGTTTCCTGGAATTCAAATGCGAGGAGTTGTCGATACTGCTCCACTCTTGGAAAGGGAGTTTGCTCAGCTTGCCGGATTAGGTTGGGTTGGAAAAAACACGCTGCTGCTCAATCGAGTACTTGGCAGCTATTTTTTCTTGGCGGCATTATTGCTGGATGTCGATATTCCCAAAGATGAACCATTCGTAAGCGACCATTGCGGCACATGTACCGCGTGCCTGGATGCGTGTCCAACGAAAGCTTTTCCGTCTCCGTATGTCTTGGATGCACGTCGATGCATCAGCTACTTGACGATTGAGCATCGAAGCACCATTGACGTGGACCTGCAACAACAGATGGGCGATTGGCTTTTCGGTTGCGACGTCTGCCAGCAAGTCTGTCCATGGAACCGAAAACCAATTCCAACCCAAGATGCCGAATTTCAGTCGTCACTCGAACCGATGGGATTGGACGTGCTGGATTTGCTAAGCATGAGTCCCGAAGAATTCCGTAAGCGATTTCGACATACGCCATTGTGGAGAGTCAAGTATCGCGGCATTCTAAGAAACGCCATGATCGTAGCCACGAATCAAAATATCGCGGCCGCCGTCCCCCTCATCACCAAATTGTTGTCCAATGACGACGAAATGATTTCCGAAACAGCCCGCACCTGCTTGCAAAGATTGCCGGTCTAAAACTCCGCAAGATCAAGATTCTACCCCTGCCCCCATTGTAGAACGATTGTCCTCAATCGTTCATCCCTCCTCCCCATTGTAGATCGATTGTCATCAATCGATCATCCGATCGCATAACCCAAGCTATACCCATTCGCAACTTTACCACCATTCCTATCGAGCATTACGCTATGCACGTCGCTAAATACTCTTCGCACTTCGGCAATCTGCCAGAACATAAAGTACTCGAAGCTATCCGCCAGTAAGCCGACGCCCTAAAGTTCCTGCCGCGAATCAATCGAAGGTTCCTCCAGTCCCTAGGGCAACTTCATCCACCCCAACGGCCCTCAGAAAACGCCACGAAAGCCGCGTTCCTCAACGCTGCGACACGCCGGAAACTCAGCCCTAACAAACGCTCCCAAAGCCCAATCCCGCGCCTGCTCAAAAACTCGAATTCGCAAAAACTTGCCAACTCGCAGCCGGATTGATAAACTAACTCTCCGTCGGGCTCTCGCAGCACATTCGCCGTTCGCAAGGCACTTATAACGATCGTCCTTCCCGGTCCGTCGGCTCAGTTCGACGCCCAATCTATACGTCGGGGATCAAACGCGTATCAGAAGGGCCAACAACTCCCCTCCCCGACGCATAGATTGCAATACGTTAACAAACCGTTAACTCAAACATCGAACTCAATCGTTGAACTCAAACGTTGAACTCAAACGTTCATCCAATCTTCAAGGCGAGCTTGCGATGATTGATATCGATAGTTGCCAAGCTGTCATTCGTCAGCGAGACCAATGGCACTGGTCTCTTGAGCTTGCACAGTGCCCCCTGACTTATCGAGAGATATGCCGCCTACTTATTGCGAGTTCTGGCTTCTTTTCGTTGCTCTACCGGATACATCCGCCCCATAGATTTGTTGTGGATGAAAACTGGGATTATGCTTGGTGTAAGGACATTGTCCAACAAACAGAAACGACCGATCTATTCGGATACAAAGAATACCTGCGTGAGAATGGTACAGATCATTTGGTTACGGCGATTTGCCGGGTATACGCCGCCAACACAAGAACACAAACCATGCTCAGTATGGCTAACGATTTCACCAATTGGCAGGCACCCTACCCTGACAATCTTGCAGGATACGATCGGAGTGGCGATATTATTTTCTATTCGATCGGCCATGAACTCGAACTTTCGATTCGAAGGAACTTCCTTTTGAACGATCTGATTCGCCAACTAAACGGCGGTTCGTAAGGACGAACAATCCAATGCACGTACATTCTGGAAATTGTTTGCGACAAGTGGGTGCGCCACCCACCTGAGTAGCTCTTAGCCGGATACTCAGTATCGAGTGTTGCATCGTTGTTATAGGGCTTGAGCCGAAGTGCAACGTTGAAGCCCATGAAAGTTTCTCTGGCAGAAAGGAAGCGAGGATGAAAGG
>JANMNK010000235.1:0-2641 GCA_031373875.1 Pirellulaceae bacterium
GCAACAGAAAAGTGGATGGCACAATCCGGTTCGACCGAGTAAGTAGCTGATGATGGATAAAGACGAAAAGTACACGTTGACCATTACTGAAGCAAACGAAAAAGCTGAGGTCGAAACGCACCGAACCACTGGCGTCATTCACCAAGAACGTCGACCCGAATTTGGCGAGTTTCCACCGGGAGGGAAGATTCCAGATGGTGTGTTTCGTGGTCGTTGCTTTATCAATGCGATTGGGTGGTTATCGCATTTTGAATTGGAAAAAGGGAGGGCTATTTCTGACACGACCACTTCACACACCCTACTTTACTTGGACTGGCTCGCGATTCAGCATATTCGGTAATGAACGCGACAAAGCACCTATCTCTACTTTAGCGACTAAGGAAGAACGAGCCGAACAATGACGCGGACTGGTGGCGATTTGTTCACGTCTGGTCGATTTACGCTGCCACTCGCCAAACCAGAACTTGATCGGACATATCGAATCAAGTTGAACAAGCCCAGAGTGACCGACTTTGCGCTAAAGGCTGAGAAAGGCCAAAATGATGACGCTACCTCGTACAAGCAACCTATTCGTCAGGCGCAACATCACCCTTGTCACGAGTAGAAAGCGCGATGAGCAAATCGCCCGCAGAATAATCGAGGAACTTCACAGAGCCATCGCAACGTGCGAAATGGGCTCCATTTCGATGCATACTCCAGAAATGCAAAACATCGCATTCATTTCTCCGTTCACCGCTACGGAATCTCCTCCATTTGCGAGTGCACCTTGCGTAATGTGAATCTGCAGTTTCAGCACTTCCTAAAGTATGATCCAACCCACCATCTCCGACGCCCATTCCCGCGTACCACCAGCCATAATCGTGCAGGGGAGAAGGCGGTCGCTCGCCAATTAGTATTGTGTGGGAAAGTCCATCATGGATATCAGCAAATCTGATTTGTGAACCACCAAAGAGCACGCCGTCTTTTTCGCGATAATCCTGTCCTGCATTGCCGATGTACCCCGTCAGTCCCACATAATATCCATGCCGATAAGCAAAACGAGGCTCCGATGTCCTAGGATCATCAGGGCAAGCGAAGATTGGCATCGCCCGTGAGAGACTGACATGCACATTTCGATCAAACGGATTGGCGCTCAACTGGTATGCGGTCTCTGCTTCCGCATAGGAATCGACTTGTTCCAAGTACGGCAAGACCTTTACGTACCAACCTTGAAAAGGTCGCTTTGAATTTGCCAAATCGGTGCCTGGTGGAAGAACTTTGTGACTGTCGTGGTACAACGTCGTTCCAGCAGCAATCTCGCGGGCAGTTTTGGCGCAGACGAGACGCCTCGCGGCAGCTCTCGCCGACCCTACTGCGGGCATCAGCAGGGACAGCAAGATCATGATCAGGCCGATAACAACCAGAACCTCGGTTAGCGTAAAACCGCGCCGGAAAAATACTCGCGCGCTTGTGCGTGGTTCCATAAGTACGTCACTCAAGTTTGGCAAAGTAACTACTTGTAACACCCGCAACCGGTGTCCTCACCAGATGGCGGTTCGCAAAAACAGCTTTCTGTTGACTTGCACGCTTTACCCTTCTTCTCACAAGCACCATCTGTTCCGAGTGCACAGGTCGTGCCGCCTGTACATAGAGTCTGTGCAACGAGATCGTCATCAAAATTCGCAAGCACCCTCGAATCCTGAAACAGCGCAAGCGCAAGAAGCAGAAGGCCGAGACATGAAATTAACCTGCTTAACATCTTCACAACTCCTAAAATATAGGCAAAACGAAACCAAACGAAACCAATTTCTCATCTACGATTAAGATTGTATTTTCGTACCAATAGCCCGATCAAAAGGCAAGCGAATCCTATACCGGCAAGCACCAACGAATAGGGACGGCGTTCTGGAAACTTGATGGGTGGGCCAAGCAGTTTTTCCGACAAGCCATAACTATCCAGCAAAAACTCTCGCGAATCTGGTGTCTTTTCATCGAATTCAAATTCAAAAGTTCTCGATTCGCCGTCACTGGATCGAAAGTCTTCCTGTGTAAGAATGGGAATTTCCTCAATTACTTTGCCATACGTCATGACAACTTCAGCCTCGCCCGTATAACGGGTAACCTGCCGTTTGCAAAGCCAACCCGTATCCCGACTAAACTCATGAAACCCGTTGAATTTAGCGTCCTTTTTTCCTTTCCACTCTACGCGAACTAAGTCAGAAGTCGGACGCGATATTTTCACGATTACCAGCAAGCCATCGTCGCCAAAGACTTCGCCGCAAGGATTTCCACGAAATCGGAATCCGTCGAGATGCTCAGTTGAAACGAGTTCCGTCTTGGATTGAGCGCGCACTAATTTTACCGGCCTCCAGGTTTCCGCTTCTTTCAATAGCCTAATAGTTGCATTCGAACGAAAAATGTTCACGACCTCAGGTTCAATTGTTCCGTCGATCAAGTACTGAGAATGGCACAACACGTCTTGGCCCTTCGACAGTGTTCGACACCAGAATTCATCCCCATCGGAGTCCTTGCGATGAGTCTTTACCGTAGATTTTTCATACAACCTTTCCGCTTTATCCCACGCGTCTAGGCACCGACCGTCGTGGCCAGCGGATAGAGCGGCGTGGAGGCGTAGTACTCCGAGCCCAGCAAGCCCTTCTCT
>JANMNK010000238.1:0-8965 GCA_031373875.1 Pirellulaceae bacterium
AATGTTATGGATGTGAATGTTCGCAAAGCAGACATTGTTGCGGAGTGGGCTGTTCCTGCCGAACAATTTCCAGACATGGCTTCGGACTATCAACTTTCCGTTATCAACAACGGTACCATTAGTTGCGATCAGCTCAAGTGCATCGCTACGCTGCCAAATGGCTCACAAGTCATGCAGCTTCCAAAAGGAATGACACAGGATGGAAACAAAGTTTCTTGGATCATCCAACGCTTAAGCCCACAAGAAAAAATCAACTATGTGTTTCAGTTGAAATTGACTGAAGAAGGCGAGAACCTAATCAAGTTCCAAACGATGGGCTCTGCGGGTGGCATGGCCGAAAGTGTTGCATCGATTCGCGTAGAGTCGATTGCCGATCTCAAGCTGAGTGTAATCGATCCGGTCGCGCCTGCACCGGTCGGAAAGCCTGTGGAATACGTGATGGTGATTGAAAATCGCGGCACAAAACCAGCAACCGCAGTTCGAGTCGTCGCTCAATTTTCAAGCGGCATTGAGCCCGTCGACGCCAAAGGACACACGAGCCAGGTTGTGCCAGGGCAAGTCATTTTCGACCCGATTCCACTCATAGCGCCAGGGAAGGAAATTCGATTGTCGGTTTTTGCAAAGGCCGCGGAAACTGGCACCCATCGATTCCGCGCCGAGGTCACTTCGAATGACAGCGAAACGCAGTTAATCGAAGAAGAATCGACCCGTTACTTGGCAACAGGCCGAGCGGAATCAAGCAGCAGCCCAGTTCGGCGCTAATTCCGTTCATCAACGATGTTCACGCAGTTGCCGCGCAGGGCCTTCCCATTTAAAAACGCGATTTCGGCAACTCACGTGCAACTTGGTAGCGGTACTCGGTACTAAGCACGCCCGTTCTCGTACTCGTACTCAGCATCGCGGTACTCGTACTCGTACTCGATCGAATCCTCTGAAACGCTTCTGGTCCGCTGGGTCGACTGCCCGTGCATCGTAACATTGCGATTACGATTCGCCTTAACACGACGATTCGATCCCCATGGATTGCCACGCAAACAACAAGCACGCCATGAATCGACGCACATTCCACCGCCTATTCGCGTGCAATTTCTGAGAAGCGAGTCCTGTCCCTCAAGCTTTGCGTGCCGGGGCTTTCCGCAATGCTCAGCGGAACAGATTGAGCAGCACGAAACCATTGATCGCGGGAAGGTCGGTATATTCCCTCGAGCGATCTGGCGATACGGTATTACAACGGAGCTTAGTCGATCGTAAGACGATAGATGCTGAGCCTCACATGTTCCAAGATAGGCTCAATCATAGTCTTTTCGATTACGAGTACCGCTTCACTCCGTACGAGTACGACGAAGACAGAACTGCATTAAAGATGTCGCGTTTCAAGAATACCGATCGAATGTTACGCAACGACAATCAATAATGCGGCTAAGGCAATTTCAGCGGACGGAAACTACGGCAAGCTGACGCCTCGTCGGCTTGCCAGGGTGTTCATCGCGATCCGAAAATAGGGAAATGGATATCGCGGATTTCTTTCAAGTGCCCAACGATAAACAACGTTTACCATAGAACGCGGTATGCGCTGGGCTTGAACCTGCGAAAGTACGGTTGCGATGTACTGCTTCTGCCCGGCTGAGGTTAATCGGAGTCCGCTGACAAGCTGGCTTTCAAGGTCGACCAAGTTAACTTTGGATAAGTTCTCCGCTTGGTTGTTTTGCGTGAAATCCTGAGCCCGGACAACTGTTGTGGAAAGCGAAGAGTTGATCAAGATCGCCAACGGCGACAGAGCTAAAATCGATGCGAATAAGTGCTTCGCTAAATTCTTGCGCATACTGTCGCTCCATAAACTAGTAACAAATGATTTCAGCCGATGCAGTGACGCGTCGGAACAAAAACAACCGACTGCCGGCTAATTACCGACGAAGTCCTGTGGATCCATTGCTTGGTGGCGAGGCCAATTGTGGCGGTGCTGCAAAGCCTTGATTGATGTTTTGTGGTGGGTTGCTCGCAGCATTCGGGAATGCTTGGCTCGCAGCTTGGTTTATTTGTTGCTTCAGTCCTTCCGCCGCCTCAACCGCAACTTGGTTGTTCGAGGCCGCATTGGAATCGGCCGGTGGTTGCAAAAGGCCGGAAATATTCTCAAAGTCGACGATGATGGCTTCGGAATCAGCA
The DNA here is from genome assembly GCA_031373875.1 of Pirellulaceae bacterium. GTDB lineage: Bacteria > Planctomycetota > Planctomycetia > Pirellulales > Pirellulaceae > JANMGV01. The sequence continues at coordinate 2,164 of JANMNK010000238.1, forward strand.
CCCATGTCGATCACCATTCCGGCCAAACGCCATCCACCCGCTTCGAGCCGTACATCGAAGACGACACCGGTTTTGGTGGGATCTTTGCCATCAGCGCTTGGCTCGGTCCACATGCTTTCAACCAATGCTCGCCCGGTCTCAACTTCGCGAGTTTCGCCGATTTGAAACGTCGCAGATGGGCTGCCAGGAGGCGCCACTTCGAGGTCGTGCTTTGCAACTTCCTCGCGGGCCAGTTTTGTCAGTAATTGTTCGGTAGTTACTTCATCGCCTCGTCGTAAACAATCGAGGAACTGCGCGACGACTTCAGCTGGAGGCGTAATTACGGTCTGCGAACCTGCGGGAACATTAAGTTGCTGTGCAATCGGCACATTATTGTTAACAACCGAGGCGCTCCCACCGGCATTGTTGGCGGTTGGTTGGCTCTTGGAGCAAGCCGGAACAAAAAGTAAACTGCCGAAAACCAGTGTCCACGTGTATTTACGCATTTTCATATCCCTTGATTCGATAGTGCCGTCTGCGGTTAGAGCCCTTTATTCAGTGGCAGAATGGACTTGCCAAAAGTAAAGATTGGCGAAGGGTAGAAACCAAGGAGCGATTGCGTCAAGATCGATTGCTTCACCAATTGCAAGATTTGCTATCATTTGCAGTTGTCGCACAGGCTACTAAAGTTTTCACAATCACAGTTGAAGGGTCGAATATGGTTGAAAATGCAAAGGCAAAACAGACAGCTTTCAATCGCAAACTTCGCGCTGGTGAAAAACATCTTGTCGCAAACTGCGAGTGGATGGGGCCGTGGTTAGTCGAAGCAGGCCGCTGCGAATTGCAACCACGTTGGGATATTTCCCCGGTAGAGTCCTTAATTCGGGCTGTGGCACATCAACAACTTCATGGCAAAGCAGCGGCCGCTATTCTGGGTAGGTTCATGGCTGCATTTCCCGATCAACCCTTTCCAACAAGCAAGCAGATATTGAAACTGCGTACGCCGAAATTTAGGTCGATGGGATTCTCGCTCTCAAAAATTGAAGCGATCCGAGGCATCGCGCGAGCAGCCGACGAAGGCGTCGTTCCCGAGCGAGATGAGGCCGAGCAGTTGACCAATGAAGAACTAATCGAACGTTTGACGGCCCTTCGGGGCATTGGTCCGTGGTCGGTCGAGATGTTTTTGATTTTTACACTAGGGCGACTCGACGTCATGCCGGTCGACGACTATGGCGTTCGCGCTGGCCTCATGCACCTGAGAAAGCTCAACGATATGCCGAAAAGGCGTGACTTTCCAGCCTTGACCGACAACTGGGCACCTTACCGAACGATTGGTGCTTGGTACCTTTGGCGACTAGCGGATGCTCGAAAAGAGCAAGTCGTTTCCTCAAAGAAAACCGCCGCGCAGAAATAATTGGACGTGGCCTCGAGACGCTGGGCTGGGCGAAAGAGAATCCGCAAACTTGATTACTGAAGGGACCGGGGCGCGGGATTATCGGCGCATGATCACTTCGGTTTTGGTCGGTGTGATTACCGGCGGAGATGGACTGGCTGGTTTCGGTGAGGTTTCAAAGTCCGCCAGTTTCGTATCTTTGGGAGACGCAACCCGAGCGTGACCCGCCGACACTGCTTCCTCAACTGACATTAACTTACATTTTTTCTCGGCCATTCTTCCCGCGATTGCAATGAACTCATCGCGAACTGAAGGTTGAATATTGTTCATGCGACCGGCAATCTGTTGGATAGCAAATGGATTTCGATTGGCTGCTTGAGACAATTGCGAAACAAATCTCGCCGATTCCACAAAATTGTAGTCGGCAGTCTTGCCTACGAACGGAGCTAATGTTTTTGCAACGATATCCACGCCAATGTTGTCGAGCTTTACAAAGACATCCATTTGGCCGGTCATCTGCGTTTCCCCGTCGTCGTCTGTGGAAGGAAAACTATGAAGAACACAAACGCAGCGGCCGTTCAAACCTCGGCTAACCATGCTGCCTTCGTAGCTTCCAGACCCATAATAGACGTGTAGATTATCGGTGCCGTACACCAATTCCACTTGGCATTTCGTTCCCGCGCCATCTTCGCCCCGAAACATTAACGGAGCAATCCGGTCCACGGTGACTTTCGTGACGCCCATCAGTTCCCATAGATTCACGAGGACTTCAGGATAGCGAACCAGGAACACAAACATTTCTGGATCGCAAGTGATTGTCTCACGCGGCATCCGACGAAAAATGCTGGGGTTCTCGACAACCGAAGCAAGCTTTTGGCGGGCTTCTTGGTTCAGACGTTGGAAAGGGATTTGTTGGACAGCGCTTCGTCTTGCTTGAGCGCTGGACGTTCCCGCATCAATCGCGTTATCAGACGCGCCTGCAAAATGGCACATGCCAAAGAATGCAAAACCAATAGCAAGCCACTTGGCGATAGATTCCATTTGCATATTGATTTCTGCTGTGGCCGTCAGAAAGGAGAGCTATCGCCATCAAAGATATTTCATTTTCAATTTCGATCCCGCGAGAGTGCTTGGTAGCTGCTGTTCGTCGGGATTGAATCGATCACACAATCTTATTCGGCATGCTCGAGTTGCTTTCGTAAAGCATTTCTTCATGCAAATCGCTATGCAACGCTTTCTGTAATCGCAGCAATGTTAAGGAATACCGTCTGGGCAGAATCGGACGACGAAATGGACTGCTTGGCTTGGCTAGCGTTAAACTTTTTTGCGGCATGAGTTTGCGTGCAATCCCGGGCCGATAGTTTAGATGAATGGGAAAGACTCATCGATCGGACTCGCTGCCAGTTCGGTCAAGAAAGGCACTAATCGATCGCGAATTACTTGGATTAGTTCTTGCCCTTTTTCCGCAGTTGCCGCGTGAGGATTCCCGCTGCCTGAGTTTGTCGTCAGAAGATGCCAAGGACGGGTTAAGCTAACCCATCCATTCTGGATTGCAGGAAATCGGGACTGCCGCACGTGCCCTCCGTCGGCGGTAAAGCTGCCAGCTTCATCGCGAGAGACGAGTTCGGGACGATAAGCCAAAATCATGGTAGTTTCCATCTCGCCTGCGTGATCGTCGGGTACTTCAAAAATTCGCCCGGCGGCATCCCGCACCATCTGAAACCAATTGCAAAGAAAGATTTGAACGGTAGTTTGCCCGTACAACTCGCGGAGGATTGGCTTAAAATCATTGCCGCCATGACTGTTGAGCAACAGTAATTTGCGAATGCCACTGGATTCGAGCGATTTTGCAAGATCTCGAATCATCAGACACAAGGTGCTGGGCTGGAGATTAAGAGCCAATGGAAAGGCTTGAAGGTTGGTTTCCGTGCCGTAGGGTATCGTTGGAAGCAACACGGCCCGAGCGCCTCTTTCCCAAGCACCTTTACAAATTTCTTGGCCGATCCATTCCGCTTCGAAACAGTCTGTCGCATAAGGCAAATGCAAGTTGTGAGGTTCTGTAGCACCGAACGGAAGTACTGCCACTTGGAAATTTGCGTTATGCACATCGCTCAAGTTAATTTCAGCGAGATTCCAAGGTCGATCGGGCGTTTTCAATTTGGGAGTTTTCATGATTTCGTTGCTTGGGAGAAAGTAGGACTGTGTTTCGCTCAGTTTAAACGACCATCAGTGAGCCATTGTAAAAATTGCAAAATGGCTGTTTCGGCACTATGTGCTTTAATCCTTGAACTTTGGATAGTGAAGAGGATAACAAGAAATGCCGATACAACCGAGGGTTGTGCGCGCTTTGAGACTAAGTGTCCCAAATTTTGAAACATACAACCCGTCACTTGGGCTTACGATCAAGCATCAATTTCCCCTCAGATTTCGTCAAAGGCAGTGTTGGTGGTGCGTAGAGTACGCCTTGGACTGAAAGCAGTTTTTGCAAACTTTGTAAGAAAGTTTTCTTAATTGCGTAGAATGAACACCGAGTGTTTGTTTCTTTTCTGGCGGCCTTCTTCGCTCCTCGATTGGTGGATGGTTTGGGGAAATTCCCTCCCTCGCGATTTTCCACTTTGACAAGCTGGGGCTCTTGATTGACCACCCATGGGAATTACCGTCCTTGACAGCTAGACCAGAATGTCGTTTTTTACCTCTTCGATGATGTGCAAATCGTTGAAGCAGGCTGGTCGCAGGCCTTACAACACCCACTGCACAGAGAAAAACTAGATCGTAAATGATTGCTTTGAGTCCAGATTACATGGTTAAGTCGCAGCAGCCTCATAACGAGTTGAAGTCGCGGCAACGGCTAGGCAAATATCGCATCGAACGTCGCATCGCGCAAGGTGGATTTGCGTTTGTCTATCAAGCACTCGATACGATCGAAGGTGTCCGTGTGGCGTTGAAGATGCCGCATCAATCGGTCGTCACGCCTGCCATGTTGGATACGTTTCAGCGCGAAGCACGTTTGGTTGCGAAACTGGACCATCCAAACATTCTGCCTGTAAAAGATGCTTCATTCATAGACGGTCGATTTGTAATTGCATCGCGGTTGGGCGAACAAACCTTGAGCGATCGGTTGCGGAAACGGGTTTCATTTTTGACGGCCATGCGGATGATCGAACACATGATCGAAGCGGTCGCTTATGCACACCGGCACAAGATCATCCATTGCGACGTCAAACCCGAGAACATGATCCTGCTTCCCGACGGTCGACTGCAGTTGATGGACTTTGGTATCGCTCGCGTGGCTCAGAAGACGATTGCTGGGTCTGGCTCTGGGACGGTCGGATATATGGCACCTGAACAAGCCATGGGGCGACCGAGCACCAAGTCGGATGTCTTCTCGTTGGGCTTGATCATGTACCGTATACTGTCCGGGCATTTACCCACTTGGCCCTTTGAATGGACGCCTCCTGGTTATGCCACCATTCGCCGCAAATGTCATCCGGAACTAATTGACGTGATGCGCCGTGCACTCGAATTGCGACCAACTCGCCGTTTTCGAGATGCCAACGAAATGCTGAACACATTCACTCGAGTAAAAAACAAGTCCTTGCGTTTTGCAGTCCGTCGCCGCAAACATTCCGAGTCGTAATTAGCGAATTACGTTTTTGCAAAAGCGACTATTGCCAGCCAAGCGAGCGAGCCTTGGTTAAAGTCCTTCATCGCTTTTCAGTTTCCAAGCTTCATCAAAGAAGCCTGCTGCCTGAATTTTCCCCGGCTTTTGACTGTCCGAACCGTTGGTAATATCGATTACCGACCAGTCGGGCAGCATCGGGATTTGACGAGCATTATTCAAGTATGCGAATTCGCGAAACGTGAAACCGCTGTTAAGTACGACGTATCGCTGTGGATTCAGAGGATTGGGGTAAATCATTGCGACCGCATGCCGATCGGATGAGAATACTTTTTCTCCTACGGCGATTTGGGAGTCGCGCCACTTGATAGGGAGCTGTTCCGATATTTTAGCAATAAGTAAATTCGTCTCCGGCGTACCGAATAGAATGAGGTTCTTGCCGAGAATATCTTGCTCGGTGACATCTTTTGCATTGCGAATTTGGGCGTCTCCACGGAAGTGACGACGCCACTCTTGGCAAGCATGTTGGAATTCCGATTTCGTCCATCTGCCTACCGTATCCTCGGTAAAATTTTCAGGCGGAACAAATAAGAAAGGTTCCAGGAAAGCATCGTCGATCGGTCCTTGAACACCTGGAATCTTTGCCAAACCTGACTGGTTGAATGTCCCAAGCTTCCATTTCCCATCATGGTTCGCAAGCCGAATGTGTTGGGTGCCCTGCTCGCAGTTCCATTTACCCTCAACCGATTGTCCGTCGACGTCGATTCGGATTGCATCCGTCGTAAACTTCGGATTACCGGTTGGAAAATGGATCGATAGGGAGCTAACGTTTTTTGTTTTTAGCGTTACTGTTTTGTCATGGACAATCGCAGCCTGAACGCGAGCTTCTTTCCAGTGCTCGACGAGGCCATCGATCCGTAGCCAAGCATTCGAGGCATAACGCAGCGTGTACGTAGTAAAGTCAATTTCCGACGGGTAGTCGGGTCGTCCGACGGCGGACCTTTTTGCCAAGTAGTCTTCGATTTGGATTTTAGAATCAGGGTGAAATCGATGTTCCGTCTGAGGCCCAACAATATGAAGTAGCGGAATGTCACGATCCTTAAGTGCTTGTTCCATGACGTCGGCCGCCTGCTTTTGCCGATCCAATTCGCCGCTATATGCAACTGTGGGCAGAAGCCTAAGATTCGATGCCCAGTCCGGGCAATCGTACAGAAGAAGCAATCGTTGTTGAAACCAAGTCGGCTCGAATCGCTCCTTTTGAAAAGCTTCCAAGAATTTCGTCGTCTCGCTAAAACCGGCTCCCGGAGTTGCGGCGCACCATTTTCCAGGGAAATGCACCGCCATTTGCCAACAGCCAGCACCACCCATCGAAAAGCCTCGGATGTTGATACGACGATCGTCGATCGGCAACAACTCGCGAACATGGTCAATCGTCTCCAATACATCGATTTCGCCCGCAAATTTAAAAGCATTGCTGTATCGGCCGTAAGGATGGAGAACGACGGTTTTTTCCGGCGTGAATTCACCGGCTTGCGTGAGGCGACGATACAGGAACTCCACTTCACTCGTTCTTTCATCGCGGCCGTGAAGCCAAACGTCCAATCGAACTGGTTGAGAAGCTTGGTAGTTCCAGTCGCTGGGAAACACGAGGCCATATGGCTGAATCGAATCATCAAGCTTGGATTGGAATCCCCCTATGACTAATCGGGACGCATTGGAAGTTCGTGCATCAGCAATGACCAGTTCCGTGCTGCGTTTGCCATCCGCAAGATTTTTAAGTCGCCCTTCGCCCATTTTCAGCAATTCGCGAG
>JANMNK010000244.1:0-2369 GCA_031373875.1 Pirellulaceae bacterium
ACGCGAATTGTTTCAAAAAACAGCAACCGCCGATACCGATGAAACGGCAGCTCTGGAAGCTTTGTGGACATTGAATCTGCTTGACGGATTTGATGAACCACTGGCAGCACAACTACTCGCTAGTCCTCATCCCGCAGTTCGTTCGTGGACCGTGCGTTTGCTTGGCGATCGGAAAGTCATTTCGGAGAAGATGGCTCAGTGGTTGGACAATTTCGCGGAACATGAACCTGACGTAAACGTTCGGCAACAATTGGCTTGCAGTGCGGCAAGATTTCCGCCAGATCAGGCAATGCCCATAATCAATGCGAACATCAACCGCGATCTAGATTCTGGGGATCCCTATGTGCCGCTACTGTGGTGGTGGGCTGTTGAAAAGCACTCAGCGCGACTTTAATTGCATCAAAAACGCCATCTCCCGATTTGGCAATCCGAAACCGCCGATAGATATTTTCGACGTCGATGATCGCATCGTCTACCACTTCTCCAACCGCAATAGCGAGACCACCTAGCGTTAGTGTATTGAGACTGATTCCAAAAAACCAAAGTATCGAAATTGCAGACAGAAGTGAAAGTGGAATCGCGACTAGCGATATGACAGCTACCCGCATGTTCATGAGCAACACAGTTAAAACTACAGCTACCAATATCGCACCCAGCCATAGCGAATGAATGACATTCCCGACAGCCTTCTCAATAAAGTCCGCTTGCCGAAACAAGCCGAACTTCATCTGAATTCCTTGCGATTCTAGTTCGCCGCGCATCGACTCAAGCTCGGTTTCAATGGCTCGTGTTACATTGAGCGTATCGCTGCCAAATTGTTTGTAAACGAGCATCGAAACAGCCGGTGTGCCGTTGACCGTCGATGCTCCAAAGCGGGGTGCGTTGGCTTGCTTGACCGTACCAACATCCGACAGTCGAACGGGAATCCCATTGGAGCGACCGATTACCGTCTCTGCCAACTGCCGTTCTGATCGAATTTGCCCCTCGGCTCGCAATACGATTCGTTGTTGGTCGTTTTCTTGAAAGCCAAGGCCACGGACTTTTGACGCTTGTTTTGCAGCCTCAACAACGTCGTTGATGCCAAGTTGTCTGGCAACAAGCTGCTCTGTTTCGATTTGGACTTGGTACTGCCGCACATCGCCGCCAAAGATGGTTGTCATCGCCACACCCTGTAACGATAGGATTCGCGGCCGCACATCCCATTGAACTCGGTCGCGAAGTTCGATCGCATCGAGTTTTTCGGAGGTGAACCCGACAACAATCAATCGACCTGTCGTTTTCGTCATCGGCCCCATGCGGGGAACTTCGGCGGTATCTGGTAATAAGCTTTGGGCTTCAGCAAGCTTTTGACCGACCAACTGCCTAGCCAGATACGGATCGATGTTGTCCTTGAAAACAACGGTGATGGCAGAAAGCCCCTGAATAGATCGAGATCTCAATGCCTCCAGACCAGGAAGTCCTACAATCGCCTGTTCGAGCGGCAGCGTCACGAGTTGTTCGACTTCTTCTGCCGAGAGTCCTACAGCCTCGGTTTGAACAGTGACCTGTGGCGGTGCAAATTCGGGGAAGGCGTCCAAGTCCGACCGATTGGCAGCGAAGATACCGCCAACCATAACCACGAAAGCTGCTACCAAGACAACGGGACAATTGTCGAGCGACCATTTAACGATGGATTGAAGCATCAATCATCGTCTCCGCCAGCTTGGAGGAACTCACGCGATAATAGTACCTGCGCACCCGATACGACAACCTGTTCTTCGGTTTGCAGACCCAGTCGAAGTTCTCGGTCTTCATCTGTTGTAGCTTTGACAAATAGCTCTTTGCCCGAAGTACCAATGGCGGAAACACTGCGTCGCTCGAATCGTTCACCATCTGACTTCACGTAGACGTAGGGTAAGCCTTCGTGATAAATCACGGCGTTCACGGGGATCTGTATGGCGTTAACGATTTCGGAATTTGCAGTGTCGGTGTTGATAGGAAACTTGGCCTGGACCAGCATCCCGGGTCGCAAATCCATCGACTGATCATCAACTGAGAACAACAAATGGCGAAATTGGCTGGATGTATCCATCGTCGAAGCTTGGCCACCGAATCATGCATCGATATCTCGGTTGCGGCAAGAGATCGCCAAGTCCGGACGACTTGCGATTTCTAGCGTGTTCATATCAGGAGGAATATCTAATCGAATCAAATGCGAAGTCTGGTCCACGATTCGCAAAAGATGCTGTCCTGCTTCCACGGAACTCGGGCCCGCCACGGACACTTCGGTTACTTGACCCTGATGTAAAGCCACGATCGGTATCGTCCAGTGCTCACTTGCAGCTGCAGATGGCGCGTCGATCGCGGCCAGGACCGATTTCCAATGGTTC
>JANMNK010000248.1:0-3560 GCA_031373875.1 Pirellulaceae bacterium
ACTTTCATAAACGCCACAGCTTAGAAAAATGCGCTTCGCCGGTTGCCCAACTTGTTTACGAAAGCGATTCATGAATTCGACGACCGGATCAAAAACCCGCCCTCGCGCGTGCTGGCCAATATCCGTAAATGCAAACGAACCAGATTGCAACAGCAGCATGTCAAACATGTTGGGATAGTACCAAGCGGTCGACAAGGATGCGACGCCACCAAAGCTTGCACCGGCCAAACAACGCGCCGATGGTTCGTTGATGACAGGATATCGGCTTTCAATCTCTGGCAATAGTTCCTCGACCACAAAGGCCGCGTGACGACGATCACCCGCATACTCTCTCAGGCGATCGTGAGGATTAAGCAACACGACAACCAGCGGCGGAATTTCGCGACGATAAGTCAAATTGTCAAGCACAGCACCAAAGCGACAAAACCGCATGTAGTCGTCACCATCGTGCACAAACATGACACGATGTCGCCGATTCGCTCGGTATCGCGATGGCAAGTAAACCCGGACTTCACGTTGCTCATGGAGCGATTTGCTCTGAATCTTCCACGTTTCGAGAGTACCCCGGGGTACGGTCGCGACAGGCAAACTCCATTCGGGCTCTTCGTAGCCGGTCATTTGTACGACCGAGTTGCCTCCAAATGGATCGTGGGCAATTCGCGGATTTAATGGGTCATGCAACCATATTTCATGAGCGTTCTTGGCAACGCCGATCTTGTATTCAATACGCGAGTGTCGTGGAAACTCAATCGTCAATCGCCACCAGTTCGTTCCGGCGATGCGAGTGAATGGATTGTGTGAGCCCAATCCGAAAACCCAGTGCTGGAGGAACACTTCGTCCACATCGCCATGAAATATAAACGTGGCTGAGTCGCCCGAGACATGCGGGATGGAGTGATTCCGCGCGAAGTGGTCCATGGCTTCGTTTCCACCTTGGGCTGCTAATTCTAATTCAGGCCAGGTGTCGCTCATGGTTGAGTTGCTCGCACCAAATAACCATCAAGCGAAAGTCGGTTGATGCCGTCCATGCGAACTAGCTTGTGTGACGAAAACTCGATTTCTGATCCTTCGTCCATCGCATAGCAAAAGTCATCGGTGAAGCGACGTGCAAGCAACGCGATTTCAACTCGACTGGCTAAATTCAATCGTTGTGAAGCTGACGGGAATAGCAAAAAGGAATGAAACCATCGCATGCCATGTCGTGAAAGTTCGGCGTCGCCGCTACTGTGCGGAATAAAATGATGGTAAAACACGATCTTGTCGCCCATCGCCATCGCGCCGCCTGACCAAGCTATAACGGGTACATTGAGGTGGCGTAATAACCTGCTTAGGTTCAAACGATTTAGCAAAACGCCAATGTGTCCACCAGCCACTAATAAAACTTGGCAACCGTCCAGTTGCTCCAACACGCGTTGCCGATAACCCAGGACCGTTGCTCGTGAGGTGGGTTCGATTTGCTTGTCGTATTTTCGAATGACTTCGTGAACGTGTTCAATATAAAGTGCATCCACTTCGCGAATCTGTCGGAAAGTCGTGTCAGTTTCGATTGAAACTTCTTCCCCAGCAAATTCGCGTTTCAAGAGTTCGCGTGCGGTCGCTAATAGGTGATCAAGTTGGATTTTGTTGACTTCACGCAGCTTACGCAATTTGTCTTGCCGGCGGCGAAGTAGATGTATGATCTCGGGATCTTCGACGAAAAGCTGTTCCCCAAACTCGTAGAGATGCGAATTAACAACAGTGTTGTCGACAGCGTCACGCACCCAAGCGTCATCGAACTCGTCTTCTTCCCATCCTGCAGACACCAATCCGACTTTTCCCGATATGTTCCACGATCGTAGAGCTTCTCGCAAGCGCGGTTGCGAATGCTGTGGTCCCGTCAGCAATAGCGGCGAGTCAAATTCTTCATTTCTCGCCGGAGTCATTTTCGACGTTTTTCCAATCAACTTATGTTGGGGCTCAAATGCGGGTTAAGCCGAAGGAACACAAGTGCGTGTCCGTCGCATCGTTCGGTATATCAAATTTAGCAGTGCGATTCCCGTCCTATGGGTCGCGACGAAACCTAGGGACTCGGGACTTTTCGCTTCATTTCTATTCGCAAACAAATTTTGCGGCAAACAGTTCGGACGGCAAAAAATAAAGTTCGCCGTCGCCTAAACAGTATACCATCGACAGCGAATTCGTTGCTATGGCGAAGCAACCTGTTGGTAAACTTTTTACAGGCTGGCTAGGACTTCTTGAACATACTGGGGGAGCATACGATGCCATGTGGGCCAGTCGTGATCCCAACTCCAATCCCATTCATCAACACGATTGGGAATGCCTACGCGGCCCAAGGCATTGGCAACTTTCCAAGACTCACTTGGGTCTTCGTACTTACCTCGTCCGGTCGCGAGGATGATGTATCGTCGTTGAAGTTGATAAAGCTGGTCGCCAGGTTGCAATCCTGGTACGAAATGGAGTGGTGACAAATAGTAGAAATCGTCAAACCACTGGCCTTTGAGCCATTTCTCTAAGTCGTAGGTACCGCTCATGCAAATCGCACGGCTGAATGCATCCGGGTAGCGACAAACCGCCTGCAGCGCGTGAAATGCACCGATCGACGCGCCAGCCGTTATAACTTGAACCGAATCCGACCTGCAATCAAAACGTATTGCTGGCAGAACTTCGTTTCGCACGTACGCATCGAATTGTTTTTGAGTCCAAACGCAGTGAGCCACATTGCCGTTGGTCAGCCAAGTGCGTCCTGCGATGCTATCGATTGAATAGACTTTCAAACGACCTTCGCAGATAAACGGCTCCAGCGCATGTATCAAGCCACATCGTTCGACTTCAGCAGCATCTCCGCCTGCGGTCGGGAACAGCAAGAGCGGGACTCCATAATGCCCCCATCGAACCAGTTGCGTTTCTTGATGTAATCGCTCGCTGTACCAACGTGATGTTTCTCGCATGGTCGAGTCGTCCGCACATTCGTAAAATTGTTACTGGCAGCAAGGGGGATTTGGCTGGCGATGCCCAGTAACGGTCGTTGCCTTGGGAACCTGGACTCGCACGCTGCCTATCGGAAATTACCTCACAACAATCATCTTGCTCGGATTTTGCTGAAATCCAACAATAAATATGCGTTGTTGTCACCCTATCAAACAGAAAGTAGGGCTTATCCGATTCCGCCTTATCAAACAGCACGTCAAAATCTAGAGAACCACGCGCCGTCTCGATCAATCCTAAGATCGCAAAATCAAACGGCGATAATGCTTATCTGGTTCCATTCCCCTTCGCCAAATTGATGTCGTTGCACGATCGCAATCCACTTTCCGTCAGGCGAAAAAACACATGCTTCGGGACGAGGGGACGGTGTTAAGGGCCGGGTAACGTGACGGGCGGTTCCTGTTTCGGTGTCCGCAATCATCACGCAATCTTTTGCAATAAAGGCAATGCTGCTTCCGTCAGGACTCCATGTGAACGCACTTCCGACGGAGTAGGGCAGCTTTGTAAGTTGTCGTATGCTGCCAGTCGCAGTAGCAACCAGAAAAAGTTGTCCGATACCTTTGTCGTCATTCATG
>JANMNK010000569.1:0-10871 GCA_031373875.1 Pirellulaceae bacterium
CACTTGGAACCGAGGCTCGGATTGAACTCGGTTACATTGCAAACTTCCGTCCCTATAAGCCAATTGTAACGGCAATTCGCAAAATAACAGGAAAACCTGTTCCGCAAAGTACCTTACAAACCCAGGGAAAATCGCAGCAAAAAAACGAAATTGGGGGAAGTTCTGCAAGAAATTGTGGGTTCCATGCCGCTTTCGCATCGGGAGATCTCCTGGAACGGAAATGTTCAGCAGGAGAAAAACGATGGCGAACTACTTGGTCGTCAAGCGAACTCGGGCGCGCGCGGAGGCTAGAGCGCGATCTCGCGCGGCAACTGCATCGGGGGTTAGGCCGGACATGGCCAAAGCGGTTTCCAAGTCCTTTGCAGCTTGTGCAGCATCGAGAGATTCGGCTTTGGTAAGTCGATCGGTGAGAACGAAAACACCTTCATTGTTGACTTGAACGAAACCGCCACCAATGTAGTAGTTGTCTACCTTAGAGCCGTTGTGAATAGTCAAATATCCATAACCAAGGCGTCCCACAAGCGGACTTTTGCCTTTGAGAATACCGAGTTGTCCATCAAACATCGGCACGACAATCATGTCGGCAGAAGTTTTCAGTTCGGTACGTTCTGGAGTAACAACGACACACTCAAGGTCAGCCACGATTATTTCTTCCCTTGTTGAGCGAGCTTTTTGGCTTGTTCTTCTGCTTGTTCGATAACGCCAACATACATGAAGGCTGCTTCAGGGAGGTGATCCCATTTGCCATCGCAAATTTCTTCGAAGCTGCGAATGGTTTCGGCCAGAGAAGTGATTTCCCCAGCCTTGCCAGTAAAGACTTCGGCGACCAAGAATGGCTGTGACAAGAATCGTTCGATACGGCGAGCGCGATGCACGATCAACTTGTCTTCTTCGCTCAATTCGTCAACACCAAGAATCGCGATGATGTCTTGCAATTCGCGGTAACGTTGAAGAGTTCGCTGCACGCGGCGAGCAATCGCGTAATGGCGAGCGCCTACGTACTGCGGATCGAGAATTCGGCTGTTCGAAGCCAACGGATCGATTGCAGGGTAGATACCCTTTTCGGAAATTGATCGTTCGAGGTAAATAAAAGCGTCTAACTGACCGAACGCGGTTGCTGGAGCGGGGTCGGTTGGATCGTCAGCAGGAACGTAAACGGCTTGCACGGATGTAATAGCACCCTTCTTTGTCGACGTGATTCGTTCTTGAAGGGCACCCATTTCCGTTGCGAGCGTTGGCTGATAACCCACCGCAGAAGGCATACGGCCGAGCAACGCGGATACTTCGCTACCTGCTTGTGAGAAACGGAAAATGTTATCGACGAACAAGAGGGTATCTTTTCCTGTTGTATCGCGGAAATACTCGCACATGGTAAGCGCCGACAACGCTACTCTTAGACGAGATCCAGGTGGCTCGTTCATTTGACCGAACACCATGCAGGTTTGCTCGATAACTTTACGGCCGGTTTGACCAATTTCGGCCTCTTGCATTTCAAGCCAAAGGTCGGTTCCTTCGCGGGTTCGTTCACCAACACCTGCAAAGACGGAAAAACCACCGTGAGAGGATGCGATACGGGCAATCAACTCGGTCAAAATAACCGTCTTGCCTAGACCGGCACCACCGAACAAACCGGCCTTACCACCGCGGACGAACGGGGTTAACAAGTCCACAACCTTGATACCGGTTTCGAAAACTTCGGTAGTCGTCGAAAGTTCAGAAACTTGGGGAGCTTGACGATGTATTGGACGATAATCATCGGCTTTGACTTCGCCGCGTTGATCGATAGCTTCGCCCAGCACATTGAACACGCGACCGAGAGTTGCTGGACCGACCGGAACCGTAACAGGTTTTCCTGTGTCGACAACTTCTTCGCCACGCATGAGTCCGTCGGTGCTTCCCAGAGCAACGCAGCGAACACGACCGCCGCCAAGATGCTGCTGGATTTCGCCGGTCAAGGTAAGTTTGACGCCTTTACGATCCGCGTTGATACGCACGGCATTGTAAATAGGTGGAAGTTGATCTTGAGGAAATTCCACATCGAAAGTCGAACCAATAACCTGGGTGACACGACCGACATTCTTATTTGCAGTTGCAGTAACCATTTTCGATTTTCCGATTCGTTATGACTCTAATATTAATTCGATGTTGTTTATTGAATGAATGCGTAAATTTATCCGAGTGCTTCAACACCACCGATGATTTCCATAATCTCGCCAGTAATCTTGGCTTGACGGGCACGGTTGAAGGTTCGCGAAAGTTGCTTGATCATGTCGCCAGCGTTTTCCGTTGCACTCTTCATAGCAACCATACGCGCGATTTGTTCGCTGACAGCGGCATCGAGAAAACACTTGAACAATCGGACACGGAAACTTGCCGGAACAACTTCTTCAAGGATGCTTTCTGCCGAAGGCAAGAATTCATATTCTTCTTTGGGGCCTACGGAAGTGGCTGTGTCGGTACCTAGATTGCCAAGCGGTAGTAGTGTTTCAACCACAGTCTCTTGTTTCGAAATACTCTTAAAACGCGTATAGGCAACGTCGAGACGATCGATCGCTCCCGATTGATACTGAGCGATCAGCTTGTCGGCGATCTGGGAAACATCTTCGAAAGACGGCTGATCTTCGAATTTTGTATGTGATTCGTCGATCGTCACGCCACGAAAACGCAAAGCTGAAATGCCACGCTTACCGCTAACGATTAGCGACAGATTTTCCAAACTTGCTTTGAGATCATTCCGTCGGCTCAAAGCAGCACGTACGACGGACCCGTTGTACCCTCCGCACAAACCTCGATTGCTGGTAAGGACCATCAAAGTCGCAGACTTGACTTGTTCACGCGATTCGAGCAGCGGATGCGAAACCGATGCTCCGGATTTCGCCAAATCGCGAACGATTGCGGTAATTCGCTCGGTGTAGTCCGTCGCAGCAGCCGCTCGATCCATAGCCTTTTTGAATCGGGCGGTAGCGATCAATTCCATGGTCCGCGTGATTTTGCGGATGTTTCGAATCGACTTGCGTCTCTTATCGAGCGAGCGTAAGTTTGCCATGAAAATTCTTTAACGTACGGGAGTGGAAATCGAAATCCCGAGCTTAGCTACGGAAAGTTGTTTTGAACGACGCAATGGCGGCTTTGATGGCCTCTTCAATTTCTGTCGTCAAGTCACCGACTTCTTTGATTTTCTTCAGAAGTTCTGGATTGCGATCGCGAACCGACTGGATAAGACCTTTTTCAAAATCGCGAACTTTGGCGACAGGCACTTCATCCAGATGACCGCGGGTACCGGCATAGATGCTGATGATTTGCTCAGCCACATCCATTGGTTCGTAGCACTGCTGCTTGAGCAGTTCTACCATTCGGTATCCTCGGTCGAGGCGACCTTGAGTTGCCGGATCGAGTTCCGTTCCCAACTGAGCAAACGCTTCGAGTTCGCGGAAGGAAGCCAAGTCCAAACGTAAACCACCAGCGACTTTTTTCATCGCTTTGATTTGAGCGGCACCACCTACGCGAGAAACAGAAATACCAACGTTCATAGCAGGACGAATGCCCGCGAAGAACAAGTCAGGTTGCAGATAAATCTGTCCGTCTGTAATGGAAATCACATTGGTTGGAATGTAAGCAGAAACTTCGCCTTCGAGTGTTTCGATAATGGGCAGGCTCGTTAACGAACCACCCCCCAATGCCTTCGAAAGTTTGGAAGAGCGTTCCAGCAATCGGCTATGGCAGTAGAAAACGTCCCCAGGGAATGCTTCACGTCCTGGTGGGCGTCTCATCAACAAACTCAATTGTCGATAAGCTACAGCTTGCTTGCTCAAATCGTCATAGACAATCAACGCATGTTGGCCATTGAACATGAAATGTTCGGCCATCGCGGTTCCAGCGTACGGAGCAATGTACTGAAGCGGCGCTGGCGAACTAGCACCCGACACAATGACCGTCGTGTAGTCCATCGCACCGTGTTTTTCGAGGGCATCGATAACCAAAGCTACCGACGAATCTTTTTGCCCGATCGCAACGTAAAAGCACTTTACGCCTGTGTTTTTTTGGCTGATGATCGCATCCAACGCTACCGCAGTCTTGCCGGTCTTGCGGTCACCAATGATCAATTCGCGTTGTCCGCGACCGATCGGCGTCATCGCGTCAATCGCTTTGATACCCGTCTGCATTGGCTCGTGAACTGGTTGGCGTTCCGCAATTCCCTTTGCGATGATTTCCACGGGGCGAGACTCGGTTGCGAGAACAGGTCCCTTACCATCCAGAGGATTTCCTAACGGATCGAGAACTCGACCGATGACCGCATCGCCGACCGGCACGCTCAACAACTTGCCCAGCGCTTTGACTTCGTCGCCTTCGCTAATCGAAAGGAAGTCGCCAAGAATAATGACACCGACGCTTTTCTCTTCGAGATTAAAAGCGAGACCAGTAACGCCGCTTGGGAACTCAACCATTTCGCCAGCCATGACGCTGGACAGACCATAAACACGAGCGATACCGTCCCCTACTTCGAGAACAGTGCCTACTTCGCGAACATCAATCTGGCTCTCGAATTGCTCGATCTCTTTTTGAATGACCGACGCAATTTCATCCGAATTGAACTTCATAACTTCACCCCGATGGGAGGATTAATTTCTATATCTAGGAATTGAATAATTAAACGGCTAGAGAGCTGAATTTCGCTCTCAAACTTTGTTCTGCACGTTCGGCCGCGACCTTCTTTAATTGCGACAGTCGCCCGTCGAGGCTTCCATCGAAAACGGTATCGCCGATCCGGATCAGGATTCCCCCGAGGACCGATGGATTGACCTTTGTGGACAAAGAAATATCGGACTTAAAAACTACTTTCAGTTTTTCAATCAAATCTTCGCGCTGGGTGTCGCTCAATGGCTGGGCGGTTGTCACTGAAACTCGCAATCGCCCCAGTGCATCGTCACGCATCGTGACAACGGATTTATGGATACTGCGAATAAATCCTAGACGTCCGCGACGGCAAAGGACTTTGAGGAAACGCAGTAGAACTGGATCGAGTTTTTGACCGAAAACCTTATCCAGCAAATCCATTCTTTGCTGTTGTGAAACTTTTGGGTTCGATAAAGCTATCTCGAACGCCGGTTGGCGATCCATCACATCAGTAACAATGGACTCAAGCTGTGCAACAACCGTTTCGAGAGACCCGCTAGTCTGAGCAGCGCCCAGCAACGCCTTGGCGTATAACTCGCCAACGTGTTGATGCTCGTCGTCAAAGACGGTCGGGATGTTCGATGATTCTGGACCCTGCATTTTCGGCAGTCTCACTTTTACGCTTGAAAATTAGTTCTTGCTGGGAAGGTTTCGAAGCGCATCTTGAATTAGCGATTGGTGGTCGTCCTGACGCAATTCACGCCCTATCACACCTCGCGCCAAAGAGAAAGCGATATCCGTGCTTCGGCTACCCAACTCACTCAACGCAACAAGCTTTGCAGTTTCGATCTCAGCCAAAACGCGTTCTTTTTGACGATGGGCTTCTGCTTGCGATTCAGCCATAATTCGCTGACTGGCACTTTCAGCATCCTTTCGAGCTTGAGCAACGATGTCTTGTGCTTGTTGGGCTGCTGAATCCAGACGGCTCTGAGCTTCGGACATTTTTGCCATCGCTTCTTGCGAAGCTCGTTTTGCACCTTCAATTTGCTCCGCAATAGATGACTCGCGTAACTCAAGGCCCTGACGAATAGGTTTCCAAGCCCCTACGTACAGCACCGCGCACAGCATGCCGAATACGACAAGTGTGAACAATGCAATGTCGCTTCGGAACTCAAGCGGATCTAACTGCTGAGGGCCCGCAAAGCCATGCGTGTTGTCTACAACGGCATGGGGCTTTCCTTCGCCTTCGACTGCTGTTACTACTGCTTCGTTCGAAGCAGCCGATACGTAGGCCGAAAATCCCAGAAGGATAGTCGCGGCAAGCATCATTCGTGCAAAGACGTTTTTGATCATCTAACCAACTCGCAAAAGAACTGCTCGAATCCAAAAATAGCAAATCTCGTCAATCTAATCTCCATCTCGAACGAATACTTTCGTTCGAAAAGAAACTAGTTGGCAAATGGGTTTTGGGAGTTGCCGACGATAACTGCGAACAATGCCAAACCTTCGATCAACGCAGCAGCAATAATCATGTTGACCTGGATCTTACCAGCAACTTCTGGCTGACGAGCGATTGACTCAACAGCACCCTTGGCCAGCAAACCAATACCGATACCGCCACCCAAAGCGGCCAAACCTGCGCCGATTGCGCCTGGCATGCCACCTTCAGCAGCACTTGCACAGGAATTCATTGCCAACATCAGGCCGACGCTCCAGAAACCAACTCGAAAAATCTTGGACACAGTGAAAATCTCCTCTGAAGTTACAAAAATTGTCTTTGCAAAAAGCTCTGAAATTCCAAAGCTTAATTGTTAGTGATGATGCTTTGCGCTTGAAATGAACAAAGCACCGAGAAAAGTAAAAATAGCTGCCTGAAGAAAAGCGATGAACAACTCAAGAACACTAAGCGCCGTCGTCATCGACAACGACAAAACAGTGGCCAAAGTCCAAGTTGGGGTGCTCATTGTCATTGCGTGAGCACCGATTGCAAGCCCCATGATCCCAAGCAAAACCGAGTGACCAGCGACCATATTTGCCAATAACCGCATTGCCAAGATAAAGTGCTTGATGAGAAGCGAAGCGAATTCGATTACCCACAGCATCGGGATAATGAAAATTCCAAGGTAAATGGGTAACCCCATCGACGGGACAATATTTTTCAAGAAACCCAGAACCCCGAACTCTCGAATGCCCAGCGTCGTTCCGATTAAGAATACGATTACTGCCAAAACGCCCGTCATACCTAGAGATGCTGTTGGAGAACCCAGCCAAGGAATCATTCCGGCAAGGTTGCAACCAAAAATAAACATGAACGCAGTCCAGAAAAACGGCAGAAAGTCATCCGCGTCATGTTCGCCCATAGCGGGTACCAACAGACCGTTGCGGACGAACTGCAATAATCCTTCGAGCAAATTCCATGTCTTGCCCTTAGGGGCCGATCCTGAAGAAACGCGTTTCGCAAGCCATCGAAACATGACAATCATCAATATCGCCACGATCACTTCGATAATCATGAACTTGGAAATACAGAATCCTTGTAGAGGCTCGTATGCGTTTTTCAAAGTGCCAAACGGTTGGGGAATCAGAATCTTGCCGTCGAGCGACTTGTTGTATGCAAACAGCTTTTCCGACGACCAATTCGCACCTGGCGATTCTTTCAAATAAGTCTCGACTACATCATGCCCAGCATTGGCCATTTTCCACTGAGCCCAATCTCGACTTGTAGCTGGGTCGCTTAGAAATCGCTCCATCCAAGCATATTCTTGGTTTGGATTGACTGCCATGTAACCTTGAACAGCGTTTCCTGGCGGAGGAACTTGTTTGGCTGCCCATCGCTTAGCCTCTTTGCGAATGTCGGCCACTTTCGCTTCTAGGAAAGCGTGCATTGGCCATGCGTGGTTCCTGTGAGACGCATGTTGCCATTCAAGCCAATGCGATTTCAAGTTTTCGAGATGTTTTGCTTCAACGCCTTTTTCACCGAGGAATTTTATAACTCGGTCGGCTTCCCATTGTTGGAAATCATCATCTAAGCGAACAAACCACTCCGGAAAATCTTGAACCTTTGCGCGGTTGCTCTTCACAAATGTCTTGGGAACGTCGAAGTAGTACCCGTCTTTGATGTGAAGTAGGTCAGAGGCCATTGTTTGCTAAACACTTAGGGCTGGGAGGTGCGGCGAATAGAAAGCACGGATTCTAATATGAGGAACGGAAAAAAACAGCCTAGGAGGCAGTTGGTGAAGAAATTCTGATGTGACCATTTTGTCGCACCACAATACAACACGACCGCCATGTATATTCCCGAGCGAAAAAACATGGCGATGAGCGGCATTGCTGCCGGCAGTGCGCTATACGCGGGCGATAATGTCAGGAAACTGATGACGATCCCACAGCCCACACTAATCAGTGCTGCAGTAGTCCAAAGCTCCAGGCTGATGCTAAATTCTGGAAGCCGATAAATCGAGACGCCGACCAGGACACAAATGATTCCCAAAGCAACATACAGAACAATATCCCCGATAATTCTTAACCACATCGCTCAAAACCTTTTCGTTTTCGAATTGGCTGCCAGCAAATAACGGAATGTTCCGACAAGCTTGTATATCAAGATCGAGTACCTAAATCCGATCCGGCATCCAGATTTTTTGGTATTCCCGAGAAGCTCAGGGTTTTGAACTGGTATTGGCTTTCGAGTCGGGGTCTTTCGAAGCTGCGGAGTTCGAGTTTGCATTGCGTTTGTCGCCCTCCTGCAGACCATCACGCCGTTTTTTATCTTCCATGGCAATTTCCATTCGCTTGACGACCAAGATCATGCCCGCCATTCCAAACGCGATCCCTAAAACTAGTCCAATTGGAGTAAACCACTTGGACTCCAGTCTCGCATCTAGTTGCATTCCACCCCAAACAATCAGGCCCATAAAAATACACACCGCGATTATTCGCGTGGCCCATTCGACGGTTTGTTGAACCGAATTTCCCAGATTGGTCATCGGGTCACCTGGTTTCTTTCGCATAGACCCCTCTTGAAGGTAGGTGTTCAGTTTTGGAATATTTGATCAAAATTTGGGTTCTTTCACGAATGTAAAACATCGCTTTTCTCGGTATTTCCATAGAAAAAACGCATTCATTTCGCCTATCGAAGATAGTGGTTTTTTGTATACCGTATGGAAAAGTGGAGGTTCGTTAAACATACTGGTCTTGGAGAGTTGTCTCTATGACTTGACAAGCGTTCTGAACTGCCACGAGTTTTAAACGCGCCAAGTTATCCTACCTAAGAACTGAGGTTGAGGTTTTATTTTATCGCTTTGAACTATCAAGGTGGTTGCCACAGCCAATGTTTACGACGTTGTCACCAAGCAGTCAACGATAGCGCAGTTTAGAACCAGTCCCTTCGGGGGCTCGTAAATCGATGATTACTGGTGATTGCACAGTTTTTTCGTGAACAGGAGCGAACTGAATTGATTACTAACCGGGCACAAAATAAAGCTCCAAAGAGCAAAGCTCGACTGGCCGCTCCAAAATCGAAACCGAAGGTCGCTTCTCGAAATGTCTCGAAATCCAAAGTGATTTCCAAGAAGCCCGCTAAGCCCGTCGCAAAAAAAGCCGTCATCAAGCCAAAACCGACCAAGGCAGTTGCTGCCAAATCCACGAAGAAACCCGCGCCGAAGGCTAAGCTTCTTTCGATCGTTAAGCCCGGAAAACCGACTGCGGCAACGCCTAAATCCATGCCGCCAATGAGCAAAAGTAAAACGCCAGATTTAAAAAAGAGCTCGGCTCAACCGACCAACAAGAAAGACACTGCTTCAGCTTGGAATGGAAACGCAGCGGCAAACAAAGTCGCGTCGAAGACTCCGATCAAGTCGGCAGTGTCGTCCAGTAAATCGCCCGACACAAAAGCGGTAAATCGAATTGGGGCGAACGGCACGACAAAGCCCCCCAAGGCAACTCTGCCAAAGAAACCGAAAGTTGTGGAGCCGCCTGTTTCCTCAACTAGTCCAAAAATCGTTCGCAAGATACGAGAACTCCAAACCGAGCGCGAGCTTCGAAAAGATCTCGGACGCGAGGTAATAGTTGGCAAAATGGCTCCAAATCAGCCGCGTGATATCGTGAACAATCCGACGCGCGACCGATTGGCTTTGATCGTTCGCGATCCTTATTGGCTACATGCGTCTTGGGAAATTACCCGTCGTAGTGTCGATCGAGCCCGCGCTGCGATGGCGGAGCATTGGCATACGGTTCGGGCAGTTTTAAGGCTTTTGAAAATCGATAGCCACGGCACGACCAGCAACGCTGAAACGGTGTTCCGCGATATCGAAATTCACGGCGGCGTGCGCAATTGGTACATCGATGTGCCAGATCCACCTTCGACATTTCGAGCACAAATCGGATACTTGGCGGGCAACGGTCGATTCCATGAATTGGCGGCCAGCAATGTGATTTCAACAGCGGCACCTGGATCAACGGACTCGATAAGCGAACATTGGGCCGACATCGATGCGAATGCAGAGCACATTTACGCCATGAGCGGCGGATACAATGAAGAGTGCGATACCAAGGATCTCCGCCAAATGTTTGAAGATCGACTTGAACGCCCGATGGGTGCTCCCGCTCTAACTCAATTTGGAAGTGGTGCCGACGTGGGCTTTCGGCGAGTTCGAAAATTTCACTTTAATGTCGACGCCGAAATGATCGTATACGGTTCGACACGACAGGATGCTTACGTCACGCTGAGTGGTGAACCCGTCAAAGTCGAAGCGGATGGAACTTTCTCAATTCGAGTTCCCATGCCCGACCGTCGACAAGTTCTGCCCGTTATTGCTTCAACTCGCGACGGAGTGGACGAGCAAACGATCGTCATTATGGTCGAACGGAACACCAAGGTGCTCGAACCACTTTCGAAGGAAAACGAAGAGTAATTTTGACGTTTGCGTGGATTCTCGCCGTCTGTTATTCGGCGAGAATCATGGCCTCTTAGATTCACGTCATTTGTCTCGGCTTTCTTGAACCGCGTGTTGGCCAGCTTATTTGCGGTACAATAACAATTCAATGCATTGGCCCCTTTCATTTCGAGAAAAGCCTATCGCTTTTTGTTCGAGATAGTCCAATTGTCCCTGAATGACTGTTGAAAAAGACATGCAAACGCTGCCGACTCCAATGATCGAAAGCAACCAGATCGTCAAGATGGCCACAGATCTTGTTGCTCGGATTGCTCAGTACGAATCCTGCGCTATTGCATTTTCCGGCGGCGTCGACAGCGCGGT
>JANMNK010000290.1:0-8643 GCA_031373875.1 Pirellulaceae bacterium
CACCACGTCGATGCGGTCGTCGGCAATATCGTTTGGATTGTTGAGGAACCGCCGCCCCAAGGTTAACGCTCCCATGGCCGCTTGATTGCCTTGTGCATTTTCTGGATCAAGTCGATCGGCAGCCAATTGATAACGCAGGAACTGGTCGTAAGGCATATCTTCGTTGAAGGAGCGAATCAACCAATCGCGATACCGAAAAGCTTGAGGATAGCTGCGGTCTTCTGTAAATACGTAGCCCTTGGTATCCGCATATCGCGTAACATCCATCCAATGCCGCGCAAATCGTTCTCCAAAAGCGCCTTCGCCAAGTATCCGATCGACCAAGTTTTCCAGCGCGCTCGGCGAACTGTCAGACTCGAATGATTGAATTGTTTCGTAAGTCGGGGGCAATCCTGTAAGATCGTAATACAGGCGACGAACGAGCGACCGACGATCGGCTTCGCCATTAGGCCGAAGTCCTTTCGCTTCAAGTTTCGACAACACCAAGTAATCGATATCGGATTGGGGCCAAGATCCATTCACAACTTGAGGGATTGGTTTGATAACGGGAGATTGATAAGCCCAGTGGCTCGCGGCTTGCTCGGCAATCGTCGGTTTGCTGACAGCGGCATTCGTCGCTTGTTGGCGCGGATCAGGCGCTCCCATTTCCAGCCATTTGCGAAAATCATCGATAATTGGCTGAGGCATGCGACCGTCGGGCGGCATTTGAAGATCCGCATCGCTGTACTCAATGGCTTTCCAAAGCAAACTCTCTTGAGCAGTTCCGGATCGAATCGCCGGCCCGCGAGTGCCACCGCGAAGCAGAGCAGGGGAGCTATCTAAAAGAAGCTCACCATTGGCTTCCTTGGCTTCTGTTGAATGGCACGAATAGCAACGCTCTAAAAGGACCGGGCGGATCTTCGATTCAAAAAAATCGATGCCTGCAGGCTCTTCTGCCTGAAGAATTATGTTACTGGCCAGCAAAAAACAAACCAAAACGCGGCACATCGCACTGGCTCGCGTTCGGGTTTCGAGGGCCGTCAATTCGATAATTATCATTCGATTGCAATTTGATCCGGCTATAAATTTCGACTTGGAGGGCAATTAGTGAGGCAGGGCATCCGGTAGAAAACACCAAAGGCGGGGTAAGGTTGGAGTTTCCGCTAGTTCTCAGTAGGCTCGGACACTTAAGTTGATTATATCTGCCAATCAATTCCCTAGTGCATCGTCCAAGCTAAATTTTGGCGTTTGCGACCGAGTATAGAACGACTGTCTCAATCGTTTTGCGAGCAACTAGTGTAGAACGATTGTCTCAATCGTTTTTTGAGCAATTTTTTGAGCAATTGAGGACAATTGCTCTACACTCTCAACCATTTCCGAGCAATTGAGGACATTTGCTCTACTCTTTCAGAAACGTTCTTTAAGCCGTTTCGCCGCAAAGAGTTATGACAAGCTGTCGTGGGGTCGCTTGGTCGCGATGTTCGCACAAATAGATGCCTTGCCAAGTCCCAAGAGCGAGTGATCCATTCGAAATGGGAATCGTCAAACTGTTTCCGATCAAGGACGATTTGACGTGTGCCGGCATGTCGTCGGGGCCTTCGATTGTGTGCCTGAACGGCTGCTTTTCGGGAACAACTCGGTTCATGGCAATTTCCATGTCATGCCGGACATCGGGGTCCGCATTCTCATTAATTGTCAGACTGGCGGACGTATGTTGGATAAAAACGTGCATCAAGCCAACTTTAATTTGGGGCAACTCGGGCACTTCGTGAAGAACCTTCGGCGTGATCAGGTGACAGCCCCTAGGAACCTTCGGAAGCTTCAAAAATCGTTGAATCCACATGTTTTATGGCCTTTTGGCAAATCTGGGAGGACGTCTGGATTATAACGGAACTAGCTGAACTAAGGTGAAAAGCCTTCGGACTTCATAATTTTGGCAATTGTCGGCGATGTTACCATAACCCACCAAATCCTGGCTCCGACTTGACAGCTAAACCCCTGCGACTCTAACCTTAAAGATGGAAAGCACAGTGTTTTGCAAGCTCTGTGCTCCCACCTGTTGCCGCTTCTGAATAATGGAAATGTTCAGGAACGGGTAACCTGTCCTCGCGCGATCCAGTTCCTACGGCCCGCGTTACCTACCTTTAAACTTGACAGGAACACAACATGCTCTCGATTTTGGGAGGCTCCCATAAACTGTGCGATGGCATTTCACGTCGAAGTTTCTTGACCATCGGTGGTTTGAGTTTCGGCGTCGGTGGTTTTTCGTTAGCTGATCTTTACCGAGCCGAAGCGGCTGCAGGTAAGACCAATTCGCACAAAGCTGTCATCAACATTTTTCTCGGCGGCGGTCCACCTCATCAAGACATGTGGGAGATCAAGACCGAAGCTCCCGCCGAAGTGCGTGGCGAATTCCGTCCAATCCCGACCAACGTGCCGGGCATTCAAATCTGCGAAGTTTTTCCTCGCATTGCCAAGATCATGGACCGGGCAGTCGTGCTTCGCGCAGTTGTTGGCTGCAAAGATCGCCACGAATCGTTTCAATGCATGTCCGGTTGGCAAACCGAAGATCTCCGCGCTCTAGGTGGTCGTCCTTCAATCGGCTCTGCCATTTCCAAACTTTATGGACCAGTTGATCCGTCCGTGCCAGCCTACGTCGGCTTGGCAGAAAAGACGCAACATAGGCCTTGGTCGGATTCTGGCAACGCCGGATTTTTGGGCGCGGCCTATTCGCCGTTCAAGCCCGACGGTCCCGGTATGCAGAATATGAAGCTTAACGGGATTTCAATGGATCGATTGCAAGATCGTAAACAACTGCTTACATCAATTGATGGACTGCGGCGGGATATCGATGTTTCGGGGGCAATGGTCGGGATGGATGCCTTCGGCCAGCGAGCTTTAGATGTGCTAACGAGCAGCAAATTGCTCGATGCTCTGGACTTGTCCAAAGAAGACCCTAAGCTCGTCGAACGCTACGGCGACGGAAAACCTTACAAATATCAATACGACGGCGCTCCGACGTGTAACGACCAATTGTTGATCGCTCGCCGTTTGGTCGAAGCAGGCGCTCGTGTCGTAAGTTTAAGTTACGGTCGGTGGGATAGTCACGGCGCGAATTTTGATCTGGTCCGTGACCATGGCGGAAAACTCGATCAATGCGTCAGCGCACTGATCGAAGACCTCGAACAACGGGGCATGCTGAATGACGTCTCGGTCGTCGTCTGGGGTGAATTTGGCCGAACCCCGAAAATAAATAACGGTGCCGGTCGCGATCACTGGCCACAAGTAAGCTGTGCGTTCATGGCGGGTGGCGGCATTCGTGCTGGCCAAGCGATCGGTGCAACCAATCGACTTGGTGAATACGCCGCAGAACGTCCGGTACACATGCAAGAAATTGTTGCAACCCTCTATCACAATCTTGGAGTGGATACTGCAACGACAACCATCGCCGATCCTACCGGTCGCCCACAATATTTGGTCGACCACCAGCCCATTCGTGAACTTGTATAACCCTGAGGAGAGTCCGAATGGGCTTTGATAAATTTGCCTTCGCCAAATTAGCGTTGACTACTGGGCTAGTTTGCGGCGTGGGTGCTTCGGTATTCGTTTATGCATCCGACGCGGATGTACGAACTGTTCCTACCGGGCCTCTGGTTGCCGCAAACGGACAAGTCGTGCGGATTGAATTCGAAAAATCGGCGCAGATCGCTGTTGGCGAATCCGGCTCGAGCCGCATCAGCATGACCGGGGCCGATGCCCGGACACAATTGATCGTTCAAGCTACTTTCGATTCCGGTTTGACTCGCGATGTGACTCGCTCCATCAGCTTTGTCGTCGAACCGGCTGGAATTGTGCAAGTGGACGCGACGGGTTTGGTAACTCCCTTAGCAAATGGAACGGCCGTTGTAACAGCCAAGCTCAACGAATCGATAACGACATCGGTTTCTGTCGAAGTCACCAAGTTCGATGGCAACCAACCGGTCTGCTTTCCAAACCAAATTATTCCGATCTTCACCAAGTACGGTTGCAACGGCGGCGGATGCCACGGCAAAATCGCTGGCCAAAACGGATTCAAGCTTTCCTTACTGGGTTTCGAACCCCGTGAAGATTACGAGCATCTAGTGAAGGAGTCACGCGGTCGACGCCTTTTCCCGGCAGCTCCTGACCAAAGCCTGTTGCTTGCCAAAGCCATCAACGAATCGCCTCACGGTGGCGGACAGCGTCTCGAAAAAGATTCTTTCGAATACCGATTGATGCGGCGTTGGATTGCTCAAGGAATGCCTTACGGCACCGGCCAAGATCCCGTGGTTACTAAAATCGAAGTGACGCCCCGCGAACGTCAAATGGGTCAAAATGGCGAACAACAAATTTGCGTCACCGCCGTCTACTCGGACGGATCGATCGAAGATGTCACGCGAGCCGCTCAGTTCGATTCCAATGATCTCGACATGGCCGAAATCACCAAGACCGGCTTGGTTCGCACACGAGAACTTGCAGGTGACGTCGCGATCATGGCTCGATATCTCGGCCACGTGGATGTCTTTCGCGGATCGGTACCGCTGGGGGCACATTCGGACAATTGGCCCGAACCTCGCAACGCAATCGATACGGCCGTATTTGCTAAATTGAAAAAACTTGGGATCCCGCCTTCCGCGATTTGCGATGACGCGACGTTCATTCGACGCGTGACAATCGATATTGCGGGTCGATTGCCGCTGCTAGACGAAACGAACGAGTTCTTGGCCAATGGCGATCCGAACAAGCGAAACATCTACATCGATCGATTGCTGAACAGCCCGGACTACGCCGATTACTTTGCGACCAAGTGGAACGCGGTTCTTCGCAATCGACGACAAAACCAAGGCTTCCAAAGCGGCACGTTTGCTTTCCACGATTGGATTCGCGATAGCCTCATCAGCAACAAGCCATACGATCAATTCGTACGCGAGATTTTAACCGCATCGGGTTCGGTCGCAGATAATCCACCAGTGGCTTGGTACCGCGAAGTAACAGAAACGACTAGTCGTGTCGAAGACGCCGCTCAATTATTCCTAGGTCAGCGTATCCAATGTGCTCGCTGCCATCATCACCCATTCGAAAAATGGAGCCAAGCGGATTACTACCAAATGACGGCTTTCTTTTCGCTGGTCGCTAAGAAAGAAGGCGGCTCACCGGAAGATCACGTCTATTATTCAAGAATCGGAACGGCATCTGCCAGCCATCCCAAGACCGGCGCAGCGCTCAAGCCATCTGGGCTGGACGGCGCTCAATTGGATATTCCGTCGACCGATGATCCACGCCAATATCTCGTTGACTGGATGGTCAAACCCGAGAATCCATTTTTTGCCCGCTCTCTCGTAAATCGATACTGGAAACATTTCTTCGGACGCGGGATCGTCGATCCCGAAGACGATTTGCGAGTTACTAACCCACCGTCGAATCCAGAATTGATGGACGCCTTGCAAGCATCCTTTGTCGAATCGCATTATGATCTCAAGCAGCTTGTTCGCTCCATCTGTCAATCGGCAACTTACCAACTCAGTTCCGATGCTTCCGAAGCAAACTTGCGGGACCGCAAAAGCTACTCAAGGTTCTTTCCAAAGCGAATGTCAGCTGAGACGTTGCTCGACGCGATCGACCAAGTCACCGGCGCAACGACTTCGTTCGACAGCATGCCCGCCGGTACGCGTGCCGTCTCACTGCCCGATACCAGCTTTAATTCGTACTTCCTAACCGTCTTCGGTCGCCCAGAATCGTCAACTGCATGCGAGTGCGAACGCGGCCAAGAATCGAATCTGGCACAGAGCCTTCATTTGCTCAATTCAAACGAGATGCAAGCGAAATTATCGGTAGGGCAAGGCATCGCAGCCCGATTCGCCACCGAGACATCCCGGTCGAACGAAGAGAAAGTTACCGAACTTTACCTGCGTGCTTTTTCTCGAAAGCCAACGCCCACAGAACTCGAACGCTCGACAGCTTATCTATCGGGCAAATCGAATTCGAAAGAGTCCTACGAAGATCTAATCTGGGCCCTCGTGAACAGCAAAGAGTTCCTGTTCAACCATTAATCCGACTTTCCAACCACCCCGACGCGACCGCCCGCCAAGTATGTTACGCTACTTCCCGCCCTGAGCGGTTTCGGCGCTAGCCGCCGGTTCCCCGTCGCTGCACCATGCCCCGTCCATCGCTAACCGCTTGTCCCACCGCCCTGAGCGGTTTCGGCGCTAGCCGCCTGTTCCCCCTCTCTGCGCCTTGACCAACCCATCGCTAGCCGCCGGTTCCCACGCCGCACTGAGCGGTTCGGCGCTAGCCGCCGGTTCTTAAACCGTTGCACCAGGACCAACCCATCGCTAGCCGCCGGTTCCCACGCCGCACTGAGCGGTTTCGGCGCTAGCCGCCGGTTCCCACGCCGCACTGAGCGGTTCGGCGCTAGCCGCCGGTTCCGAACGAATGCGAACCGACCGCTAGCGCCGCGCCGCTCACAAAACCGCAACCCTAACTCAAAATCGCATTGATTAAGTGCCCATGAACGTCGGTTAGTCGTCGATCCAGTCCGTTGTATCGGTAGGTAAGCTGCGTGTGGTCGATTCCGAGCAGGTGCAGCATGGTTGCATGCAGATCGTGAATCGACAATACGTCTTCGACTGCTTTAAACCCGAGTTCATCAGTAACACCAAAACTCACTCCGGGCTTGATTCCTGCTCCACCCAACCAAGCCGTAAACCCTTGTGGATTGTGATCGCGTCCTTGGGCTCCTTTTTGGAACATCGGCATCCTTCCAAATTCGGTGCACCACACGACAAGCGTATCGTCGAGCATGCCTCGTTGTTTGAGGTCCTTAAACAATGCTGCGGCAGGCTGATCCAGAATATCTGCATGAATATCGTATTGCTCTCGCAGCTTTTGGTGCCCGTCCCAATTCAAAGCCCCTGCGCTTGCATACGCTCCGTTAAATAGTTGAACAAAACGAACGCCGCTCGATATGAGCCGTCTCGCCAAAATACAGTTACGTGCAAAGGCAGCTTTTGTTTCATTCGGCGAGTCGGCACCATACATTCGCAAAATGTGTTCGGGCTCCGATGAGAGGTCAGCGATCTCTGGGACAGTTAACTGCATGCGGGCGGCCAATTCGTAGCTGGCGATGCGGGCAGCCAAACTGGAATCGCCCGGATGATGCGACAGGTGTTCGCGGTTGATCTTGGCAAGCAATTCACGGGAAGCTTGATCGGCTGATTCATTCCATTTTGCGGGTCGTTGTAAATTCTGAATCGGTTGCTTGGAGTTGAACGAAGTGCCTTGGAAAACCGCCGGCAGAAAACCAGGCCCCCAATTATTGACGCTCGCTTGTGGAATTCCACGCGGGTCGGGAATGGCAACAAAGGCAGGCAAGTCCTGATTCTCCGTCCCCAATCCGTAACTTACCCATGCTCCCATGCTTGGAAAGCCGTCGAGAATACTACCCGTGGACAAGAAATTTTCGGCTGGACCATGCGTGTTGGATTTGCTCGTTAAAGTATGCACAAAGGCAATATCATCGACTAGCTCTGCGAGGTGCGGGATCATGTCAGAGACCATCTTGCCACATTGGCCGCGTGGACGGAACTCGTACTGAGGGCGAGCCAAGTTGCCCGAAGGGCCTTGGAAAGTTACTGAAGGGCCACCGGGCATCGGTTTACCGTCTTGGCGAATCAACTCCGGTTTGTAGTCGTACGTCTCGAGCTGGCTACAGGCACCTGCACAGAAGATCACGAGTACGTTCTTAGCCTTGGGAGCATAATGCGACGGTCGTGGCGCGTTCGGTTTCGAAGGGTCAATGCGCGGCGTGTTGTCCGCGAGCAATTTGTTTTCTGCAAGTATTCCTGCCAACGCTATCGAACTCAATCCGTTCAACGTCGACCCGAGAAAACCACGACGTTCAAGCAGCGCTTTTGCAACGGGTGAAATGCTATTTGGAGGCGGTGTTTGCATTTTGTCCACAGCCGTTAAGGCAAGAATAAAAACTCGTTCGAATTAATAAGCACACGACACAGCAAAGCCAGACCGTACTGTTTGACTAGCAATTCAGATTCCGAACTTTCCGTTTTCGTGGGTCGTCGTCCAAAGGCGAGCAAGTAAGCTTGATCGACTTGATCGCTGACGGCATCTCCCGAACGGCGTCGAACGTTGTCCGCAAAGGCCGAAGAAAGCTCAACCGAAAATTCGCTGTTGAACAGATTGAGCGCTTGGATCGCCGTTGTAGAAAGCGTTCGTCTTGCAATGGACTGTGCGGCATCTGGACAATCAAAGGCGCCAAAAACGGGAACCGGTTCCATACGAACTTTGTGAGAATAAATCATTCGGCGGTGACCTTCGGGGCCGAAATTTGAAATAGGCGGGAAACCGTCCAGTCCACCTCGCGACTTAAAGAAATCAAAACCTGGTCCGCCTCCTGTTAGATTCAGGCGACCCGCAACGAATAAACTGCAATCGCGAACCGCTTCCGCCTCAATTCGCCTCGCGGGAAATCGCCACAAGAGCCGGCAATCGCCATCAATCTGATAGGCTACCGAATTTATCGTACTGGCCTGTTGATAGGTTTCCGAAGTAAGGATCAATCGCTGAATCGATTTGATCGACCAGTCGTTAAGAATCAATTCACTAGCCAACCAGTCGAGCAACTCCGGG
>JANMNK010000300.1:0-5952 GCA_031373875.1 Pirellulaceae bacterium
TGACGTGCGATGGCTTCGATCAAGCCTGCCACTTGAGGGTCACGACGAATTTCCAACAGACGTCGATCTTCAAGATTGAATATCGGTTGGGCGAGGGAGCGAAGCCTAAATTCCAGGCCTGGTGATGGCTGCTGAACTGGACCGATTGACATGCATACTTTGTGAAATTGAGCAACGGATTTCATAGCATTGCAAAGTTGATCCGTTGTGATTTCGCCCAGCGAAGCGGTAGGTTCTCCGGGGCGCCAACTGCACAATTCCCACCAGCTATCATGGTCGGCAAGAAACGTTTGCCCATCCGGCCAATCGAGCAATTTTGGCATCTTGTCAAATCCACCCGACACGACGCTTCGTTGGAAGTGGTGGATGCGGCAAAGTTTTTCCAAAGCGAAATCGGTGTTGGGATATTGCTTTAAAGCATAGGTTCCTTGCGGCGATTGAATTCGATGGACCGATGATCGACTGAGGCCTTTCGTGATTGCCGCCACGTCGTCGATGCGACCAAGCAAACGCGTTAATTGTTCGCGAACACGTTGAGGTATCTCATCCATGGAGCAATAACTTTCCCAATCGCTGGCGAAAACGATTTTGGTTAAACAAACACTCGACCATCCTCGCGATACAGTCGCTTGCTAGCTTTTGTAAACCAACAGGAATAGGTTGGCGGATCTTTTCGCCTCGTCCCAGTCGTAGCTAGCATTGTGACGGATTCTTTCTGCGAACTGAACTAGTCGCAAAGCCCAATTTTCAGTATTTCCTCGGTGTTTGAATATCCCAGGAAGTCCGCGCGCTTTGTTGTCGACCGATTCGAATATTGAAACCTCAAATTAGTTTCCGAAAACGCAAACCTCATGCTTATCGGTTTTTCCTTATTCAGTCGATACTGAAAGCCATACGGATCAGGACTCACAATTGTTTTTAACGCAGGGAATACAAGCCCATGAAGCGGCGCAATTTTTTGCTTTACAGTCTCTCGACCATTCCCGCGTTCGCCGGTTGTCGAGGTTATCAGTACGGCCACATTGTGAAAAAAGACGCGGACAATCTGGTCGGCAGTCATACCGCAGGCGCCGAAGTTTTTGATCCCTTGGTAGACGAATCGGTTGCCAAACTCCTTGCGCGGCAACAGACTATCGGTCCCGACGATGTCATGGGGCCAGATGGAATGCCTTATCGTAAGAGCGTTTGCTTTGTTGGCGTTGAGAACAAGAGCGTCGAAGAGCTTCGCGATTTCAAAGATCAAATCTATCAACAAATCGACACGCAAATTGTTCAAAGCAATACGTTCCAACCTGTGTCGCGCCGACTCATCGATGCTGCGTTGGTGGAAACTCGATTGCGTCCCGATTCTTTATTAGTGCCAAGCAACATGGCTCTCTTTACCGAAGTGCTTCAGCGAGAGGGGCAGCCGATTGACTATCTGCTGTACGGCACTCTCACAAGTGGTACGACCGAGCGCAACAGCTCGACCCAACGCGATTACTTGCTGACTTTGGAACTCGTGAACGTCAATACAGGGAACTACGACAAACAATCTGCCGAAATTCGCAAGGGCTACCATCGATCGGCCATGGGCAAATGGTGGCAATACAATCCCTTGAAATCCTAACGCATCTTTCGATCTGGAACGTCATGTGGGATGGTGCCATTTACTTTTGCAATTCGCTTTGTTGAAAAGCACGCGCGCGATTGCGCTTGCTTGGAACGTTCGACCGCATCGTAATCATGTTCCACATCTATCTACTCGTGAGCTATGCGAGTTCCTCAAGCCTGGCAATCCAGTCGCATACCTTGGTGTTGTCGTAGGACTATTGTGTTTCGTTTCGGCAGTCGGCTGTTCAACACACGCTCATCGTTTGGCTGGTCCTCGTTCGTTGTTTTACGAAGGTCAGCTTGAGCAAGCCCACGTGCAATTTGAAAAGCTTACCAAGTCCCACAAGCGGGATCGCGATGTGGTCGCTCTCGATCTAGCCATGGTTGAGTTGATGGACGGGAATCCTCGGGCCGCCGAACAACGACTTCGCGAGGTTCGCGATCGGTTTGAACAGCTTGAGCAAGCGAGCCTTGCCGAGAGTACCGTCTCGATGTGGACCGACGAACAATCGAAATCTTATTCGGGCGAAGACTATGAGAAAGTTTTCATTCGAACGTTTCTGGCGCTTGCAAGTCTAATGCAGGACGGTAGCGATGCGGAAAGCTACTCGCTGCAGATCAACGAAAAGCAACAGGAGTTGGCCCAGCGTGCTTTCGATCGCTTTGGAGAAAATTACCTTAAGAAATACGCGCCCGTTCCATTCGGATATTATCTCCGAGGCGTGCTCCGCGAAGCGACTTGGCACGATTACGATGACGCGTTGCTCTCGTATCAGATGGCAAACGAAATCCTTCCTGAGAGTCCGTTTCTGCCTTTTGACATCGACCGAGCTAGTCAAGGCGTCCACTGCGGGCCGGGTATGGGGGTCCTCTACGTTTTTGCACTCGTTGGGCGGGGACCTTACAAAATCGAATCGACAGAACAAGCTTCCAGCGACGCACTTCTGTTTGCAGATAGGATTGTTTCAGCCGTGGGCAAGCATTCGGTTCCGCCCACATTGGCACCCATAAAGATTCCCGCGATACATGTTCCTTCGAGCGGAATCGATACCGTCGGGGTTATCGTGAACGGCAAACCGATTGGCCCGACAATGACCATCACGGATTTGCCATTGATCGCGATCGATACCTTTGAAGCCAAACGCAATGAACTGATGGCTCGCGCGATCGCACGCCGTGTTGTTAAAAAAGCGACAGTCTATGCAGCCAAGGATACCATTACGCGTAACAACGGCCTGACCTCGTTGGCGATGGACGCAGTCGGTGTCGCTTGGGAAGCGACTGAGTCGGCCGACACGCGATGTTGGGGATTGTTGCCTCGCGAAATCCAAGTACTGCGAGTCGAGTTGCCGATTGGTGTCCATCGATTGGGACTGGCTCCTGTTGTCGGGGGTACAGCAGTGGGGCCAGGAACGGGAACGCAAGTGGATATTCGCGATGGCGGGAATACCTATGCACTGTGCTATTTCCCAGGCGCACTTCCTATCGGAAAAGTCCTTACGAGCCAGTGAACTTGAACTTCTCATCTAATTTCTGGCCGATGAAGCCTCCATCTGCGAATTTAAGGACAAACAAGCTTCCCAAGTTGCCTGCATCGAAGATAATAGATCGACGCTGTCCCGCTGATGTAACGCTGATCGAACACGCCGTTTAACTTGTAAACTTGAAATTGGTTTTGCAGCCTAGTTCGCAAAGGTTAAGAGCCGACGCATTGCACCACGATCTTGGCACTGCGAGTTTGGTGATGGCAATCAGTCTTCAAAACTAGTGGGTGCGAGGCACAGCAATTTCCGCGTCGTTCGTCGTCGATTAGTCGTTTTAGTTTTTCAAGAAATCGCAGTCGCAGTTTTTATTTTTTCGTAACAGCTTGCCAATGACTTCTCCCGCTTCCATTCCAACCGATCCGGCAAACAATCGCCAAGCACCGAATGCTTTACAAAAGCTAACGGGCCTGACGATCGCCATTACGGCGCGCTTTGTCAGTGGGTTTACGGTGCGATGGACTAATTTTCGTCCCGATACGAAGCAGCGAATTTATTTTGCGAATCACACGAGCCATTTGGATGCGGTCGTGCTGTGGGCGTGTTTGCCGCGCGAAATGCGCGCCTTGACTCGCCCGGTTGCTGCGGCGGATTATTGGGGAGCTTCACGCTTTAGGCAATTCTTGGCCAAGTCATTCAATGCGATCTTGATCGATCGGAAAGAAATCAAAGTTCACCAAAGCCCGGTGGAGATGATGCTTCGCGAGATGAGCGACATTTACTCGTTGATCGTTTTCCCAGAAGGTAGTCGCGCGGCTGATGGTGAAATGAGCGAATTCAAGAGCGGATTGTATTACTTGGCAAAGAAACGTCCGGACTTGGAACTCGTACCCGTCTACATGGATAACTTGAATAGGATTCTCCCGCGTGGCGAAGTACTGCCGGTTCCTTTGCTCAGCTCGATTACTATTGGAGCGCCAATCTGGTTAGAATCAGGCGAGCCTAAAAACAATTTCCTGCATCGCGCTCGCGAGAATGTGCGAAATCTCAAGCTCAAACAAATCGACTGAGAGATCGAATGCCGAAACGGAAGGCCGATAACACTTCCGAAAACAGGTAGCTTCGGGTTCGATAATTAGCGAGAGGCATGATTTTCATCAGAGTACATTTTTGCGGCTTAAGCGGCTTTGCGTTATGTTGAGTTTGTTGTTGCTGTTTTGTGATTAATCGTTTCTTGTCTTGTGTCGAGTTCATCGGTGCCGATCCAATTTCGATGCGATAAATGTAATAGGCTTCTCCAAGCTCCCGATGGATCATCAGGCAAGAAAGCCCAATGCACCTGCGGCGCGTTCGTTCCGATCCCGAATGTGGTTTCCCAGCCTCTGGTTGAGAAACCAAAGCCGCTCCCAGGGACGATTACGGTTGAGTGTGCAGGATGTCGTCGCCGCATCGTGATCAGCAAGCGGTGGGCGGGAAAGAAAATGAAGTGCACCTGCGGGGCTTATATTCAGATTGAGGAACTGCAGCCACGTTCTACAAATACCAAAAAGGCCATCTTCGGAATAACACGAGCAGAAAAGTCTACTAAGGAGTCAATAACAGCGTCCGTCTTAGACGAACTCACTCCTCTCGATTGGTCTCCAAAGCAAAACGAGCGGGAAGAGAAAAATGCTGTGGAGGCCCGCGAAGAAAAAGTTCTTATGTCTTTTATTCTCAAAGACAGAGAACGCAAGAATCCCGCGGTAGCATTTGGATTGATGGTCTTGCTGGCCATCGTCAATTTTTCGTTCGCAGTTATCTATTGGGTGTTGGCTTGGTTGATTCAAGACAAACCTGAAATAGCCGAACGCATCACCGAATCGTACCCGGTCGTAGATGCAGCGAATATCGTCACAGTGTTTCTCGTGAGCGGAATCGTTTCGATGCTAACCGCAGTGTTTGTTATGATTCCATTCAGCGCTTTCTGGTGGATCGTCGCATTCGTTTTGAGCATATCCACCTCTATACGTGTTTTCGAAATTGGCAGATTCTTCTTTCGCGAAGACGTACAAGGGACTCTCCCTAAACCGGTCATGGTGACATTCGCGATTGTCGTTTTTATGACCGGCTATTTCTTTAGCCAAGACGCTCGCGATTATTTCCGCATGCGACTCAACGTTGGCTTGGCAATGTTAATATGCGGTTCATTGGCATTATTCGTTTTTCTGTTGCTTGTCTTCCAAGTCTTGACCGCAGAATCCCCGACGACATGACCTCGAACAATTCACCCGCCACAAGCGCTTGAGTGCTCGAAAACTGAGCCGCGATATCGCAGAACGAATAAGCTGTAAGAAATCTTCGATACCAAAGAATCGTTGGCGTTTGCCCCTAGGAAGCAAAAATTTCAAGATGACGCGACGAGTTGATTTACTCATTATCGGACAGGGAATCGCCGGAACTACCCTCGCATGGCTTGCCATGGCGCGAGGACTGGATGTATTGGTCGTCGATAAAGAGCAATCGAATACGCCTTCACGAATCGCGGCGGGGCTGGTCACTCCAATTTCTGGGCAAAGGTTGACCCTATCCCACCGCTTCCATGATTTTTGGACCATCGCAGATCGTTTCTATCGAGAGATCGAAGCGAAACTCGGCTCTTCATTTTGGCACGTGCAATCGTCGATTCGGCTTTGGCGAGACGAGGACGAACGTGATCGGTACGAATCCGTCTGCCTCGAAAAA
Organism: Pirellulaceae bacterium; assembly: GCA_031373875.1. Classification (GTDB taxonomy): domain Bacteria; phylum Planctomycetota; class Planctomycetia; order Pirellulales; family Pirellulaceae; genus JANMGV01. The sequence goes on from JANMNK010000300.1 coordinate 5,796, forward strand.
CATCGCGAATATTTGAAGTCCACGTTTTCTTCGTACCAAGACGACGCATTGGCTGGCGACTTTGGAGGATTTGAAATGATTCCGTCAGCCCGTCTTGATGTTGCTCGGTACTTGCAAGATTCTCGTCAGTTGTGGGAGGCGAGGAACTGCCTTCTCA
>JANMNK010000305.1:0-4352 GCA_031373875.1 Pirellulaceae bacterium
AAGGCAATTCTTGCCGCTCGCCTAAGCAAAACTTCTTGCAGCTCAACTGCTCGAAGCCAACCAGATTGTAGCGACCGTTTCCAGTTTGAGGCACTCAGTCGCCCGGTCAACGCATCCGTCCACCAACGCGTAAACTTGCTAATCACGCAAATGGTCTACGCTGGCCAAGGCACATTGCTCAGTTTGGCCAGCGCCATGATGAGTGCTTGCGTGCCCAGTCTGCCGCCGTCATGCGTTTGTAAAGCGACATATAATTGGTGTGCCAAGGCTAATCCCGGCAACGCTAGTTTCATGGCTTTGGCTTCTTCAAGAACGATCCCCATGTCTTTAACAAAGTGGTCGACCAAAAATCCGGGCTGAAAATCTTTATTGAGAATGCGAGGAGCTAGGTTGGTTAGGGACCAACTGCCAGCGGCACCGGATGAAACGGATTTCAGGACGGTTTCGACATCCAATCCGGCACGGTGGGCGTACAGCAAACTTTCGCACACGCCAATCATATTCGTGGCGATCAAGACTTGATTTACCATCTTGGTATGTTGACCAGAACCCGGCCCGCCTTGATAGACAATCGTTTTTCCCATCCGATCCCAACAAGGCATCAACGCGTCAAATGCCGATTGATCCCCGCCGACCATGATACTCAGGCGAGCTTCCTTGGCACCGATGTCACCGCCGGAAACGGGCGCTTCAAGTGAAGCGGCACCAAGTTGCAGGGCGCTTTCAGCGATACGTTTTGCCAAGCTGGGTTGGCTGGTCGTCATATCGACAAAAATCTGCCCAGTTCGTGCACCTGCGAAAATACCCCGTTCGCCAAGATAGATTTCCGACACATCGCTGGGGAAGCCGACAATGGAAAAGACGATATCCGAATTCGTCGCGACGGCTTGAGGCGAATCTTGAATTGTTGCGCCCAGGTCAACGAGAGGTTTGCATTTTTCTGGCGAGCGGTTGTAGACGGACATGCGAAAGCCGGCCTGTATCAAATGGCCGCACATGCTTCGTCCCATCACACCAGTACCGATCCATCCAAGCCGAGTCTCTGCGGGAGACACTTGTTTCCATACCATCGTTAGAAATGCTTTCTCGTAAAAATCTCACTTGCTATAAATGCAACGCGAAGCGATTGAGGATGACGCAGCATTTCTAGTACTTCGTCTCCTGGTTTATCAACTGCTATTTCTAGTGCTGGTTGATTATCGGAAAGTCGTTTGGTTTGGGGATTCGCTTTCGATTTCGGCTTTTTCGATTTGCCCAATTGCCCGACTTGATGATCGAAGACTTGCTTTTGACGACCTTCCAATTTCTCGTCGGCTTGATCGATTTCTTTTGCTAATCGATTCGTCTTGGGCAAAGTCGGCTTGAGTGATTTCAAATGTCGATCCGAAACATCGATGACAATTTCCGGTTCAATGATTTCCGGTTCGATGACCAACTCGGCTTGAAGTATTTGCGGTTGGTAAATATTGGGAGGTCGGTCGGTTAGCGGCTTCTGGACGTTGGAAGGTTGCTGCCCGCCTCGTTCGCGCTGTTTGCGCCGCTCTGCTGCCTGTCGCAAAAAGTCTTCGAGATTGCTCATCGCACATGTTCCTCTGGCGACCGCCCGTAATGCGTGTCGCTAATGTGTCTTCGTTGCTGGTCTTCGATACGGTGTTGCGTTACTGTGCAGGATTGATTGTTCGGCTGGTCGAGGTAAGTCCTGTTCCGGCAATTGTCCGACGCATTTCTGTATCGGCATCGACGTTCTTCCAGCGATAAAAATCCATGATCGACAATCGGCCGGTACGAAGTGCTTGCGAGATGGCTTTGGGAACTTCAGATTCAGCCGCGACAACGGCCGCTCGGCTTTCCTCGATCCTAGCAATTTGTTCTTGTTCGGACGCAACCGCTTCGGCTCGTCGGCCCTCGGCTCGGGCACGAGCAACACGCATGTCAGCTTCGGCTCGGTCGGCTTGCAATCGAGCGCCAATATTCTCGCCAACATCGATATCGGCAATATCGATAGACACAATTTCAAAGGCAGTTTGGGCATCGAGGCGTTTAGCCAAAACGGCCTTCGAAATAACGTCGGGATTTCTCAAGACCGCTTTGTGTGTTTCCGAAGATCCGATTGCACTGACGATGCCTTCACCGACACGTGCCACGATGGTTTCCTCGGTCGCACCACCGATCAATCGTTGCAGATTTGCTCGAACCGTAACGCGCGCTTTGACCTTGAGTTGAATCCCGTCCTTTGCGATTGCATCCAGCGAAGGCCGAGACGATCCTTTGGGTGGGCAGTCGATCACTTTCGGATAGACGCTAGTCTGGACAGCATCCAAGACATCGCGACCGGCCAAATCAATCGCCGTGGCTTCGCGAAAAGTCAGGGTGATCTGCTTTGATTTTCTAGCAGCGATCAAAGCTCGGATAACTTGGGGGACATTGCCTCCAGCCATGTAGTGGGCTTCGAGTGATTTGGTTGAAAGGTCCGAGTCGGTCAACCCAGCTTGGACCGCCATGATTTTGCTGCGCACGATCAGTCGCGCGTCGACTTTGCGAAAACTCATGCCGATCAAACCCCAAATGGTGACGTCGGCACCGGTCAGTACGGATTGAATCCATAGCCAAAAGTACTTTGCAAAAATGGCAAAGAAGACAGCAACGAACATCAGCACGATTGCGGAAATGATGATCGCAATAATGCTTGAACGCGACAAGTCTGCGAATAGCAACGTTTGCATAAGAGAAGAAGTTTGAGGTATCAAGGTGTACAGACTCCGTGCTTCCAAGTGAATTGGTCATCTACAAATGCGTTCGTCAGCATCGACTTCAAATTAAATACAGCCCTTCACGATTCTCGCCGATATCGATCGTGTCAAACTCGTACTCGTACTCAGTGAAACGGTACTCGTACTCGTACTCGATCGGGAGCGATATTCGATTACCGCCTATGACCTATTTACGATTACAAAAATGCTCTCAATTCGCAAGTTTTGTCGTTCGAAGGACCAGCGATCATCGAGAAGTGTCCTAAATTCCTACGATTAACATACTCTCCGGAAGCCTCGATTACTAGCAATGGTTGGATTCGAGGATTTCTATTCCGCGTCTTTTATGGACTGGAGTCCAAGGTCGTCGATCGATTGGTCCAGCAGATTCTCAGGATTCTTGGTCGTAGGAGGTGGCACGCGATTCGGGGTTTCCACGGGAACCACGATCAAGCGTCCCATGTCGATTCGAACGACTCGGATCGTCGTCCCTTGTTCGATGGGCCGACCGTCGCTGGCAGATTCGAACTGCTGGCCGTCGATTTCCACGAATCCGCTCGGCAGTAGCTCCGTTGCAGCACGACCGTACGCGCCGATGAGAGCTTGGATATCGTGGACTTTGGATGCGGACGACCACCGGTAGGAACCCTTTTCCGGCAAGCTCAGCATGATTAGCTTACCCAGTGGTGTATGCGGCCAAATCTTGACAAAGGCATACACAAGCACGGGAATCGACGCCAGGAACGAGATCATGAACCAAATTCCGGCATTAAAACTATGCCGAAATGCAAATAACACCGAAGCTATCGCAGCCATCACGGCGACGACGATCAGCATTCCTCCAGTCGGCACAAAAATGTCGACGATTAGGAAAGCAAATGCCAAAACCAGGAGCAAAAAAGCCAGGACCAGCGGATCCACAAAATCATCTCCGTAACGCGAAGCGACCAATTCGGGCAACTGCCCTTCCATTCGCCTCTATTGTATCAGTTTTGAACGCAATCTCGAAATACGGCAAATACCGTCAGAAATGCTTGTAAAGTGTCCAATTCACCCTGCCAGTAAATCTTAGCCGGCTTGCCAATTCCCGATCGCCCGAAACCCAAAAATGGCCGGACAATCAACGAAAGAGCAATGAAAATGCTTTAATCTACAAATCGGCAAAAAATACTGTCTGGACAATAGTTGTTTGGACGACTATTATTCTGGCATGATGACTGCGACCTCAAAGAAACCGAAAAACAAAGCTCGCAAGTTCGATTCGCTCGAACAGGAAGCTTATTTGTCTTTGTGGAGGACCTTCGATCGCCTCCGCACAATGGACGAGGCAATGTTCGCAGAGTGGGGGTTAACCGCTCAGCAGTACAATGTCTTGAGGTTGCTGCGTGCCGACGCGATATCGCTGGTGATGCAGATCTCCGCGAGATCGACGCCATCGAGCGCCGCCGCCAGTTCGTCGTCCCTCAGGTGCACGATAGGTGACGCCTCCAGGCTCGAGCCGACGCGTTTGGCTGCCCGTTCGATCTCCAGCGCGCCGGTCACCACCGACCGCACCCGGCGGATCTTGTCCCATTTCTCGGCGAGCGTCTCGTCCTTCCAGGC
>JANMNK010000331.1:0-2661 GCA_031373875.1 Pirellulaceae bacterium
CGAGTTTGAAGAGTTTGTTAGAGCGTTGAACAGCGTAGATTATGCCGCAGAATTTGATTCTGCATTGGAAAAATTGATCAAAGCGAAACAATTGAAAGAAGGAATTTGACTTTAGAGCGTACCCCACTGTGAGTCTCATGAAGCAAATAACACTTGCGTAGCTACATCTTCATACAAGAATGGTCATAATGGCTTTTTGTCGTATAAGCATTTTTAGAACCTTTATTTTCCCGAGAAAGTGCACAGCGAACTGTTAAAACGGCCAAACTGACCCGCTTTGCGGCGATTGATTCTGAGTAGCTTGGCATAATGCAGATCTCGGAAGGCTTTGTATATGCACCTTAATTAGATACAGAGATCTTCACGAAGAGGGTTGCTTTCGGGATGGTCGTGCATTTAACGAAAACAACTTTTGGCCACTTGTCAGCTCTGGGGACACAAGCTGACTTGCCGCAACCGCATATCGATCCCGAGCCGCCGGGATTCCGACACCCGACGGCTCACAGCATTATCCAACCGAGTTGTCAAAGATCGAAAATCACATGTTACGGGCCGAATTGTTGTCGTATTTTTGGCCGAATTGTGACTATAGGGATTTCGGCTCATTTTCGGCGTGTTGGCCGAATTGTAGAAAATCCTGGAGAGTTGTTCGAACCTAAAGGACGAAATCGATCTTTCGCGTTGATTCCCTTATTTCTACTTGGTAGACAATGGCTGTAAAGCGCGACGATAACAGGTATGCAAATTCCAATTCTGCGACCACGTCCATGCATTCGTCAAAAAACCTACCTGCCTGCGAAGTTCGCTCGATACTTTTGCTTCGTGTGTTTGTATGAAGTGCAGAAAACTAGGAACGGCCAACATTTGATCAAATTGGGGCAGCAACTTGTCGCGAAACTTGTCGGAAAGGTGTTGTTTCAACGAACTTGTAATTGTCCATGCATTTGGCCCGTTGGTTAATCCTTGGAACGGCGACAACCCAAACGATGTTTAAGCGAGAGTCTTCGCTCGTGCAAGCGTGACAGTTGTCATTGAACCCGAAGATTTACGAAGTTAGTGAACCTGAACTGTTACGATCTGGGACACTAGCTGTCTTGCCACAACCGCATATTCATCCCGAGCCGCCGGGATTTCAACACCCGACGGCTCACAACATTATCCAACCGAATTGTCAAAGATCAAATTCATGTGCTGGGCAATACCTGCTTGGTGGAAATCTTGCCACAGAGCACATTTCCAGTCGCAGGATGTTAGTTGTGGAAGGTGGTGGCAATCTTGCCACAGGCCAGAACTCCGATTAGACAGTCGCCCTAGCTGAACCTTGAGGAAATAGTGCCTCAAGGTTACCAAGCTCGCATACGCTGCTCGATTTGATCGCGTCGTTTGAAGGCTTCAGCTTGAGCCTTCACGTTTTCATTGACTTGACGACCGATAGACTGTGACTGCTTCTTGAAATGAGCGGCTTGCTCACGCCGGTGGATGCGGTCGCTTTCAATGGCCTCCTTGGTCGCTTTATTCAACTCGGAATCCGCCATGCTATCGAGATACACAGCCTGCTCCGCCAGATTCTTGTTGGCCTGTGCCAAGCGGTTGATTTCGTCAGTCACTTCCTTGTACTGCCGGAGCAACTCAGGATCGTCACATGAATGAAACAGTTCCTGCAATGCTTTGGAAGCTTCGTTTCGATCATTCTTGAGTTCGTCCAATTTGAAATACAACGGAGCCGTTAGTTCGGTATGTTTGCTTTCTGCTTCCTCCAGATCGCGGTCGGCGATTGCAATCTGATGCTGGACTTGCTCAAATTCCCGTTCAATGCTGGGAAGAGAGGCGACCAAGGCTTTGTTTTCCATGCGGCTCTGGTAACGATCCACATCTCGGCTCAAATCCTCGATTGACTTCCCGGCTTCGGCCAGGAGCCGATCTACCTCGACTGGATTTGGCTCTTCGCCAGCAGCAATACCTGCGACCATCTCGCGATAGCTGTTGATCTTGGCTTGGGATCGTTGCTTTTGCAGACCCATGATTTTGTCAATGATGCTGGTAACACTCATAATTAACTCTCCATAGAAACGGGGAAACGACAGTGGTAAGCTTGGACATCGGCAGCAAAAAGCTGTGTGAATTCCGCAGGCGGATCGCAGGCCAGCAGGTTGCGGAAGGATAGATCGCGGAGTATTTCCGGCTCGTCGGCGAGTGCGTCGGCGTAATTCGTTGCCGAGGACAATCCGTTGCGATGAGCTTGGAAGATGCCGGCTGCACTGGTTTTGAAGCCGGCCAGTGTGGCACGATAAGCCAGATGGACAACGATTCGAATGAAGCTGGCTCCATGGCCAAAGTAAATTGGGACGTCAGTCCTTGGTGGGCTCTTGGTTGCCTTGGCAACAACCATCGTGTTGAATTTGACTCGATCAGGATTTACGCTGGCGTGAGCGTCATAAATGGCCGGTCGATCCAGAATGTGAGCAAATTCATGCAGCACGCAGTTGGTTGCCACATACTCAAAGTCGCGGGGATCGACGTCGTCCGAAATCCCAGTGTCGTTGATCACGGCACATGGACCACGCCCGAACCAGGGATCGATGTGGTCACGGCAAGCCAGATCAAGCCAAGGAGTCGTGAAGGCGTAATGGTGGCTGGTGCCAAGTTCCATCGGCAGGCGGG
>JANMNK010000359.1:0-1887 GCA_031373875.1 Pirellulaceae bacterium
GCAAAAAGAAATTGAACGCTTTGCCATGGAACGCCGCGAACAGCGACGCAAAGGAAAAGAACCCAAACAGGACGCGGGCAACTTACTGCGGCTCGTCGGTCGTATTTCAGCTATTGAAACCGAGTTGGGAAACTACGACGACAAAGGCAATCCTCGCGCCGTGGCGATGGGGGTAGCAGACAAGAACGGCCAATCCAATCGCATGGTTTCTCGACAAGGTCGAAACAATCGCCAATCCGGTTTCGATTCCGTGGCCGACGCACCTTTTTTGGTTCGAGGCGATGTTGACATGCCTCGAGAACGAGTGCCACGTGGCTTATTAACTATGTTTGATTCAACGCGATCCGTTCAGATTCCGCGGTCGGACAGCGGACGTCTAGAATTAGCAAACTGGATCGTCTCCTCGGAAAATACAATGACCTCGCGAGTTGCGGCGAATCGTGTTTGGTACTGGATGTTTGGACAAGGCGTGGTTGCGAGCGCCGATAACTTTGGAACGACTGGCGCAACTCCTTCCAACCCAGAGTTGCTCGATCACTTGGCCACGAAGTTCCGAGAGTCAGGTTGGAGCACCAAGCAACTGATTCGTGAAATTGTACTGAGTCATACTTATCAGTTGTCGACCACTTTCGATGAAGAGAATTTCAAAATCGATCCCGAGAATGCCTATTGTTGGCGAGCCCAACAACGTCGGCTTCCAGCAGAAGCGATTCGCGATGCGATCCTTTCGGCGTCTGGAAAACTCGATCAATCTCCCAAAGATGGTTCGCTCATTTCGCGAAGTATCGTATCTGTTTTAGGGCAAGGTCGTGGCGGCATTACAGAAGAACAAATCGTCAACGATCAAGAGAACTCTCGATCCATCTATTTGCCGATTCCGCGTGGAATCGCTCCCGAAATCCTCGAGACATTCGACATGCCAGATGCCTCCGCAGTTCAAACCGTCCGGGAAGCTACCAACGTTCCTTCACAGTCCTTGTACCTGCTGAACAGTGAATTCGTCGCTGACCAATCTAGAAAACTGGCGGCAAGGCTCGTTGAAAAATTTCCAGGCGGGACATTTGATAAGTTCGACGAACGAATCGAGTTAGCTTACTTGCTGATTTACGGCAGAAAGCCCGACGCTGAGGAACAGCGGGTGGCTCGTCGATTGCTGACTCAAAACCGCGACAATGCCAAGATCGCTTGGTCGAGTATCGCGAGAGGATTGTTCGCATCCGCAGAATTTCGTTACTTGGACTAGAGGTTTACATTCGCTAGTTGGGCAGGAAATGTTTGCGTTTCCCGCTGCGATTTCTCCACTCGTAATCTTCCGTATTCGGCAGTTGGAATTCGTATCAAAGGTATTTCATAATGGCACGCTTGTGTAACACGATTGCTCCACTAATTAATCGCCGACAGATACTTCAGACGACTTCGTGCGGGTTCGGTTGGTTGGCCTTTTCTAGCCTTGCTTCGAGTTGGTCGAAAGCGAACGAACCAGAAACAAAAGGCCAACATTTTCCAGCCAAGGCCAAGCGAGTTATTTTCCTTTGCATGCGAGGCGGCCCTTCCCATGTCGATACGTTTGACTACAAACCCTTGCTTGCCAAAGACAACGGAAAAGCGGGCCCTCGGCCAGGTAGCAAGTACTTTGCGTCTCCTTGGAAGTTTTCACAGAACGGCAAGAGCGGATTATGGATATCGGAACTCTTTTCAGAAACCGCCAAACATGCCGACAAAATGTGCATGGTCCACTCGATGCAAACGGAGTTGCCTGCTCACCCACAAGCCATGCTGCGTCTGCACACAGGCACGAATCAGTTCATTCGCCCTTCGCTTGGTTCGTGGACGCTGTATGGATTGGGATCTGAGAATGAGAATTTGCCTGGGTTCATTAGCATCGCT
>JANMNK010000378.1:0-6827 GCA_031373875.1 Pirellulaceae bacterium
AGCCGGAATCGAATTCAAATCGACTTGTAGTATATCTGCCACATCAACCAACGAGCAGTGATAATCAAACGACGACTCGATTGGTAAAGTTTGCGGAATCCACTGGTCGAAACCGTCTTGTTTGCTGAGTAGCGCGGTCAAGGCAGCGGGGCCATGAACTAGGACTTTCGCACCTTGCTGCTGCAGCACTTTTGCAAACCGAATAAAGTGCAACGTATCGCCTAATCCCTGTTCGGCGTACAGTAAAATAGTTTTGTTCTGTAACGATTCGCCAGACCATCGTGGTTGCGAATGGTTGTGTTGGACTGCGTCGGGGCATTTCCATCGCCAGCGATATTCTTCCCAACCTCGTTCGAAATTGCCTTGCAAAAGGTTCAGTACGCCTAAGTTGCGATGGAGTTCCGCATCAGCCGGGGATAGCTGCATCGCTTTCGAATAGCTCTCCAGAGCGGTTTTGAGATTGCCGTTCCAAACGTGCAGCGTGCCGCGGTTTTTGTACGCGTTGACATAATCTGGCTTCAATCGGATGGCTTCCAGAAAACATCGGTCGGACTCTTCGGCTTGATAGACGTACCGCAGCGTATTCCCGAGGTTGTTGAATGCGATTGGAAATTCTGGTTGGAGCCGAATGGATTCGCGATAGGCAGCGATCGCTTCTGGATATCGTTTCTGATCATGCAAAGCGATACCAAGAAAACACCACGCCGACGGGTGATGAGGTACGACTGCGATGACTTGGCGATAAATGGATTCGGCTGATTGCGATTGACCTTGTTGATGAATCTTCCAAGCGTATTGAAGGGCTTCTTCCACCGAAGGCATAGACAATCCTTTTGGTCGTGGGAAATGGTGACTGTTAAAGAAAAACCCCGATAGTTCGTAAAAACTACCGGGGCATTCTATGATGTTCCAGTGTAGACCAGGAAGACGCCTAATCCAGGAAGCCAACTAAGTCTTGGCTTCGGCTAGGCTGTTGTAACTTGCGAACAGCCTTGGCCTCGATTTGGCGGATACGTTCACGCGTCACTTTGAAGATGTGGCCGACTTCCTCAAGGGTGTAGCTGTATCCGTCGCCTAGGCCATAACGCAGCTTGATAATTTCGCGTTCGCGATAGCTGAGTGTTTTCAGGACGCGATTGATTCGTTCGCGAAGCATTTCTTGTCCGGCACCAACCGCAGGGCTTTCGGCCGTCCCATCGGGCAGCAAATCGCCAAACTGGCTATCTTCGCTGTTTCCAACAGGTCGGTCGAGCGAAATGGGGTAGCGGCTCATGGCCAAAACGCGTCTTGCTTCCTCGATTGTCGTTTCGGCGCGTCTCGCAGTTTCTTCGAGCGTCGGTTCGCGACCCAGTTCCTGCAGGAGTTGACGGGAAACGTTTCGAACGCGGGACATGGTTTCGACCATGTGCACGGGAATTCGAATCGTTCGGCTTTGGTCGGCCACGGCACGCGTGATTGCTTGACGAATCCACCAAGTTGCGTAGGTGCAAAACTTGAAACCTCGACGGTATTCAAACTTATCCACCGCTCGCATCAGGCCGGCGTTGCCTTCTTGGATGAGATCCAAAAAGCTCAAGCCACGGTTTCGGTACTTTTTGGCGATCGAAACAACGAGACGCAAGTTGCCTTCGCTGAGTTGTTTCTTGGCGCGTTGGTACTCGGTATAAACTCGTTTGACCATTTCGACGCGATTGCGAAGACTGCGAGGAGTTTCCTGGGTAGCCATCAGGATATGACGATACTCGCGACGCAGTTCGGCGATTTGCGAAGGAGCAACTTGCTCGCGACTAGCTTTCTTTAGCTCTTGTCGAATCTCGTCGACTCGTCGACTAAATCGTTCGAGGTAGCCAATCATTTGTTCGATGCGTTGTGTGCGAAGTCCGAGTTCTTCGACCAAACGAACTGCCTTGCGACGACGATGGGCCAAGGAACGCCAAGCTTCGAGACGCTTGTTCTTGTGTTGGGTTTGGCTTAGCGAAATGCGATAATCGCGACGATTCCGCTTGAGCAAAACATCCAGTGTCTTCAAGTTGTGTGGCAAGCGGCCGGTGATTTGATCTTTTTCCAAGCGGTCGGTAACCGAGACTTGAACGGTACGATCGAACGGCAATTCGCCCGCGTGCACGCGTTTGAGAATCTTGTAGGCAAATTGAATTACGTAATCGCACTCAAGCAATTTGGTTCGAAAACGACGACGAGTGACTTCGATGGCTTTCGCCAAACGAATTTCTTCTTGACGGGTCAGAAGGGGAATTTCGCCCATCTGCGTCAAGTACATCCGAACCGGATCGTCAGACCACGTTTCGGAATCGTCAATTTCGACCAGCAATTCATCGTCACTGTCCAACTGGACCTGATCATCGACTGCAACAACGTCACTCGCAACGCCGTCACCGAGATCATCACTATCTTCGTCAAGCGCAAGCTTGCCAAAGCCGTCGAGATCATCTGCAACGCGCGGGGAGTCGTCTTCGAAATCATCCAGCAATGAATCGAACAAGGTTAAGCTCCTAAGACCACAAATTAACCGAGGCCGGAAACCAACCCCATCTACAGTTCGAACGCAGAATTGCGCTCGCGTCGCAGACAAGTAATCTTACCACCTGACTAAGTATGGTCGGATGTCGGCACTCAAATAGTAAACTTTTACGATTATCAAAAATGACCCGTCGCCAATAAAGGCTTGGTGACGGTTCTAATGAACAACAGGAAACCATTCATTCCACTAAACAGCATAATCCAACTTAACCGCGACAGCGTTTTGCAATCGAGTTGAATAAACCACAATAGGAAAGAGACCGATTGATCCAAAAGGGTTCAACGATCGATGACCTCGTGGGCGTTCCTAATCAAAACCGATCAGCCCCAAATGGAAGGCACTTGGGTTGGTGGGGTTCGTATCTCGTCAAAATTCAAATCCGTTCAACTTGTCCAAACCAACCGTGGTCAGACGCGTGGGAGCAAATCCTTTTTACGGGCGACATTGCGGAAAGTTCGTTTCCTATCTAGCCGTTGCGAAAATATTTCCGCAGTTGGCAAACGCAAACCATTAGGTCCTTTGGAAACGTACAGGAAACTAGTCGGCCAGGAGTCGCTGTTGATGGATAACCCCACCGAATGCACATTGGATCGGCGTCTTTAAAGTCGAACTCTCTTTGGCGTACTCGTTTCCCTAATCTCACAATGAACGAAATTCGCCGCCGAACGAAATCCGAACGCGAACGAAAATCAAACATAGTGCAACTTTGCAACAATCAAGATGATTGAGTTAATCGCTAGACAACCTCGCTCATCAAACCAAAACACGGTACATTCCGTATAACCGGGAATTGGTGATCGCCCCTGAACAAATTTTAACTACTACGAATTCTCGGTCCAGTCATTATTTGACTAGAATATGGGACTTCCGCTCTTTTCAGATCATTTTTACGAAATCGGACTCATGCCAACCGAGTATTTACTTCCTTGCACCTGCGGCAAAAAAACTACCGTTGTCCCCAGCCAAGCGGGCCAAAACGTGACCTGCGAGTGTGGCGCGAGTCTTGCCGTGCCCAAATTTAGGGAAATATCGCAACTCGAAGTCGCATCCGCACCAATTTCCAAAAAAACATCCCGAGCAGCATCGTCGGACAGTTGGCATGCGGGTTTCGGCGCAATTGGTGCTGTATTACTTGGATTCTCGCTGATAAGCCTGTCGTTTTGCGGCTACTACATTTTCTGTCGTGCCCAGATCGACACAAGCGTCACCATCGACGACGAATTGCGGGCCGGGAACAAGTATTATGATTCGTTGACCGCTGCCGAAGTCATATTGGGTTACCAAGAAATTGTCGCGTACGGCATGGGGGTTCGCGATAATCCACCCGCTTGGCATATTGAGAAACTGTGGGCCGAGTGGTACGAATCGTGGGCCATTTACACGGGCTCGACCGGCTTGGCATTGGTCGCTGGCACAGTGTTTTTCTTCTGGTTAAGTCGGCGAATGGGCAAATCAGCTTCTACAGTGCGCTAACTTGGCGCGATGGCAGATTAGGCGAATCTTCGAGGTAGTTTTGGATTAGCCCCGCAGCTTTTCTCCATCAAGCCTTACGTTTCAGAACAAACACAGCATCCTCGGTTTTTTCATCTAATTGGATCGGTTTGTCGATTTCGTATTGGAAATCGTAAACCGCATCGATTTCCCACTCGGGACATGAATCGATCAATGACCGGAACTGAGCCAGAGTGTAGCTTCGCAGCGTCAAAATATGTTCAAAAGCGCGGTGCATCGTCGGCGTATAGACATCAAAATGCATCGAATAAGTGACGGTGCGATTCTTGGGAATCGAGCGCAAATACCGCACATCCGAGTTCATCACCAAGTTACCGCGACGAGCCGACCAATGTTCGTTTTGGCTGATCTGGGCTCGAGTCGGACACAAATATAAACCCAGAACGTACACTCCTCCCGTTCGCACAGCACGGGCCATGCAGCGAAGATGACTCACGGCACTTTGCTCGTCCATCAAATGACGAAACGAATTAATCATGATAAAGGCCGAATCGTAACGCACCGGCGATTCAAAGTCGGTCATGTCGGCATGCCAAACTTTGGATACCAAGCCACGTCTCTCTGTTCGCGTTCGGCAATAATCGAGTGACACTTCGTTCAGATCGAACCCATCGACCCGAATTCCCGCTTTGCAAAGCTGATATAAGATGCGTCCCGTGCCACATGCGGGCTCGATCACCCGTTTGACTTTGCCCGAGGAATGTTGCCTGAAAATGTCTTGCAAAAAACGGACTTCTGCAGCCCAGTCGGAGCCAAAAGCCAATTCGTAATACTTGGGGAAGTCGTAAATGCTAGCCTGTGCGACTGAGCTTTTTCCGGCCGATTTTTTGGCCATAGGGTTTTGATTCTCAACGAAGCATCGATACTTTTTTGAATGTTCCCAAGCTGCTCGCTTGGAAAATTGCTCTACAACCAACAATCAGAGTTTGATGTCACTACCTACTGAGGTCAACTCGCCTCGCTATAATCATCGGCAAGATGACAAATTTTCCCGCGCGATGGGACGACTCATGAACGCTGTAACAGTTTCTCAAATGACCGAACTAGAAATCAAAACTTACCGCGATACGGCCCTCGGACAGTTGGTATTCACCCGAACCTATCTCAAACAAATGCTCGACACGGTTCCCGCTGAACAATGGTCGGTGATACCTGTGGGAGCGCCATCTCATCTAGCATGGCAAGTTGGGCACCTCGCAGTTGCTCAATACGGATTGATGCTATTCCGCCAACGCGGGCGAGCCGAAGGCGATCTCGAGCTGATGCCAAGCTGGCTGCGCAAGCGTTTCGGAAAAGGCACGAGTCCTTTGACCGACACTGGGGAAATTCCGCATAGAGATCAACTGCTCGAAATCCTCGATCGCATCGATTCTCAAGCTCGGCTCGAAGTCGCTGAAATGCCTCTGGCCCAGTTCAGCGAAGCGACCGACATGCCCTACGCAGTCGTTCCGACAAAGCTCGGCGCACTGCTGTTTTGTCCGATTCACGAGTCCATTCATATCGGCCAGATCGGACTCATTCGACGACTAATGGGTTTCGACCCAGTTCGGTAAGACCATGCACTTTGCAGCGATTGATTTCGAAACAGCCAACTATAAATCGGACAGTCCGTGCCAAGTCGCCGTGGTGGTCGTCGAATCAGGCCAGATCGTCGCGGAACAAAGCTGGCTTATTCGCCCACGCCGAATGTATTTTTCAAGTCAATGCATCGCCATTCATGGTATCCAGCCAGAGGACGTGCAAGATCAACCCGAGTGGCCCGAGATTTGGCGTCAACTGAGCCCGCTATTAGAAGGCAAGACAGTCGTCGCGCATAACGCATCGTTTGACTTGCGGGTCCTGACGTCCACCCTGCTGCTATATGATTTGCCTTGCATGGATTTGGATTACACGTGCACGCGGTTGATCGGGCGACGGACTTGGCCGGGCATGAGCGGTTACGGATTAAAAGCCATCGCGAATTCGCTTGGTATTACATTCCAGCATCATGACGCGCTCGAAGATTCCCGAACTTGCGCGAAAATTCTCCTTCAAGCGGCCCGCAAGATCGAAGCGGCAACGTTAGATGCACTCGAAGACACGCTCGCCTTGGTGCGAGGTCGCGTGCGATACGGAAATTTGCAAGGACCGCGAAGCTTGAAACGATCGACAAATGTCGAGTCAGGCGAAGGTCCCAGTCGCAATGTATATGGTCGCACAGGCTTTCCCGAGCGCGCGACACGAATCCGGCAAAGACGATCGGCGGTCGAGACACTTGCCAAAGGATGTGAAACCACGCAACCGCTCGACGGCAAAAATGTCGTACTTCAAGGTAGCTTATTAGGGTTAGAACGCGACGACGCGATCAATTTCTTGGTTCGCCTGGGCGCAACGGTTCAAAAACACATCAACCTGCAAACCGATTTTCTCATCGTTGGCCATTCACAGGACGAGCCCGACCCCAATGCGAGTACGAACTTGACCTCGGACGTGAATTCGAAACTCGAATCCGAAGTAGAAAAACGAAAGGCCGACGGGCAATCCATTCGCACACTCAGCCAACGTCAGTTGTTAGCCTTAATCCCCGGCGGCACCTCCATGGCCCGCGCCCTGGCTGGCGAGTCAAGGTAAAATCACTCAATGGCGAGTTGCAAGATTCGCCCCGGTGAATTCTCCTTGGTGAGAACGATTCACCGAAAACGAGAGAGCGACGTACCTTTGTCCGCCATAAGTCAAATTGGATCGTATTTGCTATTTTCGGACAGGAACTCTCGGACGGGGACTTTCAGACAGTCAC
>JANMNK010000404.1:0-3593 GCA_031373875.1 Pirellulaceae bacterium
CAAGCAATCGTGCGAAAGATATTTTCTTGTTGTCGCCAACTCGTGTCTGCCGACGCCTTTGCCGCATTTGCAAACCATAAGACAGATTCTGCATCTTGATTTTTCTCAGAAGTGTAGAGCCCCATCGTTGTCTTGAAATCGACGTTTAATTCTTGCGTCTGTTGCAATGCTTGTTGTTCACGCGACAATGCCTCTTCGGCTTTATCTTTCTCTTGCTTTGATGCCGCCTCAGCAACTAACGCTCGAGTTTCGTTAGTCACGGCCTTTTTCCGTGAAGATTCTATTTTGAAGGCTGCGGTTGTGGAGACGAATGCGACGGTGGCTAGAAGTCCCATGATTGAAAAAGACAGCGCTGCGACTTTGGGGTTTCGCGCTATCCAGCGAAGCGATTTTTGAACGCGACCGATGGGGCGTGCTTTGACAGGTTCGCCCGCGATGAAACTTTGTAGGTCGCTGCGAAGATCGGCAGCGGAGTCATAACGCTTTTCGCGTCTCTTTTCCAAGCACTTAAGAACGATGGTTTCCAAGTCCCTCGGGATGGCCTGATTCAGCTTACGCGGACTGGGTGGCTCGTCGTTCATGATTTGCATCATCATCATGGCCGGGTTACCGCGGAACGGCAGCTCGCTCGTGATCAACCTAAACAGCACGACGCCGAGAGAATAAATATCGCTGCGGCCGTCAGCATGGTGTCCTTCGCCAGCAGCTTGCTCCGGTGACATGTACGCGGGCGTCCCCATCATTTGGCCTTGAACGGTAACCGTCAATTCACCGACGTCGCGACGCGCGAGCCCGAACTCGGTCACACAAGGCTCGCCGTCGCTGGTCATAAGGATATTGGATGGCTTGATATCGCGGTGAACAACACGTTGGGTGTGCGCGTGAGCCAAGGCATCGGCTACTTTAACGCACAACTTCGCTGCCGATTGCGCGGTAAAGACATGTGCCGTCAACCAGTCTTCGAGTGTGACTCCACGAATGAGATCGGATACCAAGTAAACGCGATCGCCGTCTTTGCCGACTTCGTGCACACCGACAATATTTGGATGACGGAGTTGTGCCGCCGCGCGCGCTTCTCGCAGGAACTGCTCGGTCTCTTCGCGACTGAGTTTATCTTTGCGAGGAATTTTTACGGCGACCACGCGATCCAAGGCCGTATCGCGAGCTTTCCAAACCGTTCCGAATCCGCCGGTACCAAGCTGTTCCAGCAATTCAAAGTGCGCAATCGTTCGGATGGCAGCGGATTTGTACGTTTGATCGCTTTCGTCAAGCAAATTAAAATTGCAGCCACAGGTCGTACACTGAATGGCATCCATTTTTTCCGTATGCACATTCAGGGAATTGTGGCATTGCGGGCAACGGATTTTTAGGAACGACCGTTCCGTCGCATCTTCCGGCTTGTGAGTCGATTTTGCAGAATCAGTAGCCTCGATTGGATATTGCGTTTCAAGTTCAGAGGGGTCGGGAGTGTTCATAGGAACGGTCAATTCTCTTGGGGCAAATTAATATGCTCGAAGAATGTAGGCATTGTTTGATTCTAACAACTTGACTTTGCTTGCGGACAACCGATGAGTTGCCCTTTTCAATTGTTTAAATTGACGGCGGTTGCCAAGCTTCCCAATCGATGCCAGTAGTATCGGTATTCGCAATCGGTCGGACAACACAGTTGCGGATTATCACGTCGCTTTCTGGCGTGTTACTGACGATTCGTAGTGCAAATTCACTCGGTGGGGATAGGCCACCCAGGATTGCAACACCGTTTGCGATAACAAGCATTTTACCTTCGTTGACAACGATATGGAAATGAACCTTGTCCTGCTTGGGGCCTTGGAATCCATTCCAATACCAACATTGGTCTCTCAGTTCGTTGAAAACGCGGAAGCGATGATTGTCGTTTTCGAGACGAAGGTGCAAATGCGACAGATCTAAGCCACTACCCAAGTAAAAATTAACGTCAGACGAATCTGCGATCATCTCTATGTCTGCGATAACGACGTAGCTCGTCTTGTTAAGCTTGGGATAGGTCATTTCACCTTTCCCGCGAATATGCGCAAAAGTCCCTTGTTCTGCCCAGGTTTGCTTGACCAACTTTGGCTCTAGATAGTTTTGAGTCGACTTGCTGTCAGACATTCCATTTGTGCCGAGTCGCAATGGAACGTTGGAGGAAAGTGCTTTCTCCTGCAACATGCTCGCATTGCTTTCTGCAACTTTAGAACTCGACGCTTTTGACGAGGAACTTTCGCGGTCGCGTAACATCGAATCAGGCTTGCCCGGTAGTTTGTCTGGCTCGTACGCTTCGCGGGGGTCGATCGAGCGATTGCTAAGAAAGCTCAGTCGTTTTGGTAATTCAAACATTCTTGGCTCCGCTGTCGATGATTGAGATCGATTCTGAAACGCGGGCCGACTTATTATTTTTTCTGGAGAAAACCGACCGACATCGCTGGGCTTTGAAGCAGTTGTGGGCGATGCCCAGGATTCGGCAGTCGAGGACTCGGGCGAAGTCGCACCCGAGGCATTTGAGACTTGCCCCGCAAATGGCCCGAACTTGCCTGCGTACATGACCATCAAAACGGTCGCTGCCAGAATTGCGTTAACGGCAGTGAACAACGCCACGGAACGAAATTTCACATCGATTGGGCGCAGGAAAAAGTCGATGAAGGCAATGAACATCAATTGGGCGTTCAATCGAAGCAACAACCAACGAGCTCGCGTGCGTCCTGGCTGTAGATTTAGCAATTGTTCCAGTTTCTCCACTGCAATGGCCCGAGCCTTATTCCTCACGGCATGATCGATTTCGGCTACGAGCGTTGCGACTTCCGATTCTAACGCGGTCGCTTTTGCCAAGAGCGCATTCGCTGCACTAGATCGCAATTGCTCTGGCACTTCAAAGAGAGCTAAAGCGGCGTTAGCGTAGTCATGATTCCTGAAATGCCGCCTCGCACAAGCTATGGCCTCGGGCATATCTTGTTGGACGGCATTTGCCGACGTGCTGGTCCATTCTTGTTCTCGACGAGCCCACGCGACATATTTGCGAAGCGCGGGCTCTGGAGCACTGGCAAGCTCCGACAGTATCGCTTGGGCTTGGTCATATTTGCCTTCTGCCCGTAACTCGCACGCTTTGACGCGGTATTGCTCCGCCCAACTCGCTAACTCCGTCAAATCCACTTCGCTTTTCAGGAAACGAATCGAAGGCAAATTGAACTTCGCATGAACGGGCTGCTCTGCGCCGGCTACCGAAGCGCTGCGAGCTCTTGTCACCGAACGGGAAACCAAAGTCGCCACTGGGATGACTTGAACAGTTGCCGACGGTTCATCGACGGGAGTAAATTCCTTACCCGCAGGCTTGTCGAACAACTCATACCGGAGAAGATGATCGTAGACATGCCGTTTCCCGTCGTTTAATAAACAGGCCATCGCCGACTGGACTTCGTCTAGTAGCTGGGAGCGTTGCAACTCACGGCCCTGCACATCGAGCTTGCTCAATAGTCGCTTTGCTTGATCTGCGGCGGCTTCGATGCACTGGACGTCATTTTCAAATAACTCGAGGCCTAGCAATTCGTAATGATGTGGTTTGAAACGATCATCTAAGTCGA
>JANMNK010000419.1:0-4219 GCA_031373875.1 Pirellulaceae bacterium
CAACGCTAACTCGACCTTCTCGTCTGTGGCATCACAGATATCGGGTTCATAGTTCTGGGAATCAGCGTCGTTTATCGATGCAGACCCCCACTAGACCGGAATGGTCCATCACTTGCTGACAGTCAAGGAAAAGGGTGGCGCAGGAAACTTTGGTTTCCCGTCCCCCAACCTTGGCTTGTCACGTTTCTACCGAACACTCTTTCTGACTTAATTTATTGAGTATCGATCATGCCGTCCAACGTGCTACCTGTCGAAGCCATCAGCGGACTTTGGGAAATCATTTGCTGTGCGGGCACCATGTTTGCCGTCGCAGTCATGTGGATTGCACAACCAAGATAATTCTGCCTGTTGCTTGAATCATTCGATCTCATTCACTACATAGCATTACCATATTTGCGCGAGAGGAAATCGAAACATGGATTGGAACACTTTGACCAACGGCTTCATCGAACATTGGAACATTTGGTTGGTCTCGGTTGTCCTGATCGTGGCTGCCGTTATCGACGGATGGATGCTGAAAGTGCCGAACTGGCTAACTTTTTCGATGATCCTCGGCGGTTGGATTTACAGTTTCGCCAACGGCGGACTTCCAGGACTCGGTTGGAGTCTGGCTGGTACTGCCTTTGGTCTCGGACTGCTCTACTTCCTCTACGCTGTCGGCGGGATGGGTGCGGGCGACGTCAAACTCTTGGCAGGTATCGGCGCATGGGTCTACGTTGACCACACATTCAATATCTTCGCAACGACGGCGGTTGTCGGCGCAATCATGGCCGTTGCTATGGTAGCTCGAACTGGTGAATGGCGAAAACACTACGGCCAGTTCATGAAAATCGGCAAAGACATTTTAAACACACGAGACTCCGAAGTCTTGTTCGAACAAGCTGCCGAACGCAAACCGCGAATGCTGCTACTGCCTTACGGCGTGCCAATGACAGTCGCCGCTCTCGGCTACTTTGCTTACCAAGGCATGTACTTCTAAAACGCCAGTCAAACAGGACCTTTACGTCCATTTTGACTGATTACTTTAATAGTCCGTTCCATCATGTGGCTCGGACTTTTTTCATTTTATGTTTTGCTTCAAGACACAAAGCAATCCGTTTCACCGTTATTAACTTGGCGTTCTCGACGCGTTTCCGAAATGCTTGCACACAGTTTCGGTGCTTTACTGAATTGGCAGTTGTTGACAGTTCTCGCAGCAACTTCGAAGCAATCGCTTGGCAATCTTGGCATATCTCGCCAGAACCGCTAGGATGCAGGGCAACTTGTTCCACACAAAATGCTTTCCCCCGAGTGGTTGACCGATGAAAGGAATCCGACAAGTTTGCAATTAACTTGTTTTAACCGTTGCTCACCGAGGTGCAACATTATGCAAACAACAACAAATACCGAAGAACATTTTACCAAGACGCTTGGTTTTGAAGGACGAATTGAAGACGGTGGCGAACTCCTTTCGCGATACGAGAAACTGGTAAGCTCCCCACGACTCCAGTGGACCAATTACCACAGACTTGAAAAGCAACTCGGTTCCGGCGGGCAAGGAATCGTTTTCCTAAGTCACCGACGCGGTATCGACGGCTTTACTATGCCCGTTGCGATGAAGATTTTTTCGCCCGAGCGATTTGCTCAAGTCACCCGATACGAACAAGCTATGAGCCGTATCGGACAAGTGGCTGCAAGGGTTGCGCGAATTCAACATGACAACGTATTGCGAGTCCAAGACTTTATCGATCGCAATCGTATTCGAATTATGGTGATGGAATGGATCGACGGCTACGACTTGCGTAGTTTGATGTCGCTCGATCGACTGCATCGCATTCGAGCTCGGGTCTCTCCTCGGCGATGGGAATACATTAATAGCGTCATCGTCACCGAAGGCCCAACGCACGCCCGCCTCAAGGCAGGCATTGCAGTCGCCATCGTACGCGATTGCTTGGCCGCGTTGGCGGCCCTCCACCGCGAACGGATTGTTCACGGCGATATCAAACCGTCGAATATCATGCTCAATCGTTCTGGACACGCCAAATTGATCGATATCGGTTCCGCATTTGAAATCGAAGAACCACCGGTGATTCGATCGTGTACTCCAACCTATGCGGCTCCCGAAGTTCTCGAACAAGGTATTGCAAGTTTTGAACGAAGCGACTTGGCGTCGTTAGGCTACGTGTTGATCGAACTTTTGTCTGGTCGACCCTGTTTCACGGAAACCGATTCCCTCAAGAGCTTGATGGAAGCGAAACGTAAACTACCGCACCAACTGAAAGACATACTGCCGCCGGAAGTTGCCTGCAATGAACTGCTGATGAAATTCTGTCGTGGTCTGATAGCTCCCGACCCTTCGCTCCGTTTCCCCAGCGCCGAAGCTGCCGATCTCCTCGAAGACGGTGCAGCTTCATTCCATCGGCAACTCGTGCTAAGCAATCTTGCCACCGAATACGACAACGACATTCGAATCTGGCTAGAGGAATTGAAACAGATGGAAGAAATCGGCGAATAATATCGCGGATTCTCTGATATCGCGACTTCCGGAAAACTGCCTCGTTTTTGAGCCGATATTGCGAGTAATTATTCGCGCAACCCATTCGCCAAATGAATTGCTTGTCCCATTACGGACGCCGATCTTTTCGTGAATTCAAAACCGTCCAATCGAATCAGTATTTGTTTCTCAAGTCAGCTTTTGGTACTTTAGAAACTTCGTGGCAATGTGAACAACGTCGAGCCAGCGGACCTGCTGGTATTAGTCGGCTCAGGGAACTATCGGAGTATCTAGCGTGACAATCAAAAGTACTGCACGGTTAGCATTCTTTGTAATCATGTCAGTGGTCATCTCGCGGTCCGCCCCTGGCGAGCAACCGATCGATCGACTTGCTCATGACCTAGATCATTGGCTAAGCGTCGTATCGGGTCGCGCTGATTCCTTTTCAATTACAGGAACCGTAAATGCAAAGATCGATGGCAAGCCGCAGCGAATCGATTTGCGATTAGAACGTTTTGATGCTGAATCGTTCGATTTATCTCTGACGCATTCAGAATACGCAGTCGAGATCCGACGCCGCGCTGATTCCATTGCTTTTGCACTTCCCAAACATGGCGTCGCGTATTACGGAAAAGGCGACCTGGATACACCGGATGCGTTACGCCCCAGTGGAATCTTGTCTCGCTTCCTGGGTCCAGGTACCGCAATATCTCTATACGCTCCGATCCTTAAATCGACCGACGCAGCCGATTTCGCACAAGCGCTCGTCAGTCTCGCTGGACTGAAGCTTTCCGAGGATCAGCAAACGTGGAAGGACAAAAAAACTTCGTTCCATTTCACGAACGAAGGAAAACGCTTGGTTGTCCAAGGAGACGAATTCGCTTCGGATCTTCAATTGGAACTGCATGCGTCGACTCCCCGCGCACCCGATGATTGGGAGTCGATGAAAATCATTGCGAAAGATCGCACGGAAATCGAACGGCAATTGACTCGCGGAACTCGTCGAACTTTAGAAGTCTTGGCTCCTTCCAGCAAACTCACTGCGCCAGTACAGAAAACCAAAAAGATCGAGCACGGCGAATTGAGATGGATCGACGGGCAGCGAGTCGTCTTACTTCACGGATCTCCCGAGCAAATTGGACAAGCCCACGGCAAACTGTTAAAGGCGGAAGCCCAGCTTTGCATCGACTCAGTCTTGTATGCGTTTGGGACCGTACAGACGATATCGACCGGTCGTTGGTTTCGCGATGACCTAGATTCCGCATTCGCTCAACTGGCTCCACACATTCCCCATCGACATTTGGTCGAGACACGCGCGCTTGCAGCCAGCATGAATCAAGATGAGAGGCTGTTGGAAGGCGTCAACGTGTTTCCAGAACTTTTCCATTGCTCCGGCTTTGCTGTATTTGGCAACGCGACCAAAGATGGAAAACTTTACCATGGCCGCGTCTTGGATTATATGACAACGATCGGACTTCAAGATGCCGCGACAACGTTCATCGTGGCAGCAGACGGCATGATCCCCTTTGCCAATGTCGGATACGCCGGGTTCATCGGAAGTGTCAGCGGAATGAACCTCGAAAAAATTTCTTTAGGTGAAATGGGCGGACGCGGAGAAGGGCAGTGGAATGGCGTTCCGATGGCGACTCTCATGCGACGAGGCCTCGAAGAATGTTCGTCCTTAGACCAAGTTAAACGCCTGTGGCAAGACAATCCCAGAACGTGCGAATACTACTACGTTTTTGC
>JANMNK010000445.1:0-4366 GCA_031373875.1 Pirellulaceae bacterium
ACTGTTGTAAAAGCCCAAAGTCCCCAAGTAGTTCCTGACGGATTTGTGGCGACGTGGATATGCACGGTCTACGGAAATTGTGGAGATGAAAGTTTGATTGTCCCAAGCTACCCAAAGGGTTCCCAGGAAGAGGCATTACAGAATGCCAGGAATCGAGCAAAATTAGCATGCGCGAATTTTGTTGAGACCTCGCCGCATTCATGCTCTCAATCTTTGCTTAGAGTGAAAACGACTGAGATGTCAACAGTGGTGCAAGAGCCTGTCTATTGGGACGTTTTAGTAAAAGGATCCACCTGTAGCGGAAAGAAAATACCATCGGTATTAGCTTATGGCCCAACATTTTGCGATGCGTACCGGATGGGTAAAGTAAAGGTGTGCGAAGAAGCAAAGAAGCATTGCGAAAAAGTGCGATGCTATTGTTGGCAGGTTATTTCCAAACCATGCTGCTGCAATAAATAGTATTCATTTCGAAACGAATTACAAATGCTTGATAAAACGCGGTTGAAGCGAATTCTTCAACCGCGTTTTTTTTTGCTTACTTGAAAAGATCAGGAAACGAATTTTGGCCCGAGATCCATCACACCAATTATCCAGCGAAATCAAGGAGCTATTCTTTCGTCGATTTTGAACCGCTGCATTTCCAATCGCGTTAGCGCACGGGGCGCGAACGAGTCGGCCTGGGCGCACGGATTTAAAGGGAATGAAATAATGGACTTGCCCGTCGTAAGTAGTTCTTCATTTTCTGGGGAGATGAATGGTGTCCAATAATGACGGTAAAGCGTTTGCACAAACATCCAGCTCGAGCCTCGCAAATTAATATCTTGCAGCAAACTCAAATCATCTTCGCTCCAGACTGAAATGCCATTTACGTGCAGTAAAGCAAAAACATTCTGGGAAGGATGGCACGCGACTGCGAGCGTTTTGTGACTGAGTTTCGTTTGCTGCGTTGTTTCTAAAGACTCGGTGTCTATGAGGGCGACAGATCCATCATGGCTAACGATTACACATGTTTTGCCATCGTGGGAAAAATCACCAGCGATTGCTTCCATGGATTGGTCGAAGAACTTTTTCGTCGGCTCACTGGCATTGAATTCGACTAAGCACGGCTTGCCACGAACTGCATTTACTTTAAGAAAGATTATTCCGTTGTTCGATGTAGGGTCGCTGGATTCCCGTTCATCGTGACCGACGATTACTAACGCTTTTTTGCCGTCAGGAGATAGATGAGCAACTTGAATACCTTCTTCAAATTCGACCTGCGAGTCTGTCTGCCGAGTGATGCAATTCCAGCGTATTAAGGTATGGTCGTCCGCAGTCGAGTACAAATAGGTATTATTTGCATCGAACTCTAAGGATCGAATACTGGCCTTTTGCTCGTGAAGCGTAGCAATTTCCAAACCCGTTTGAGTATTCCACATGCGTATTTGCCCGGAACTGTCGCCTGTTGCAAACAATTTTCCATCACGCGAAACCGCGCCGCATGTGATGGAGGAACTGTGTCCAACCAGCTTAAATAAGGTATCGCCGGTTCCATCGACGATAGCCGCGTCGCCATTTTTGCATGCAATGGCAACTCTACCAGTTTCTCCGATGGCTTGAACTACAATTACTGGACTTGGGAATGACTCCGAATAGGTGACAGAGCCTGTCGATCGATCGCACTTCGCAAATCGCCATGCGCGCGATACGATGGCAACCTTCTGGAGAGTTTCATCAACGCAAATATCGATGGGCCTGCTGCTAAGCGGGACATCTTTTATCTCCTTCACCTCTGCAGTGACGTCAAACACATGAATTGCCGAAGAGCCATCCACTTCTTCGAGGAGCTCTATTAAGCCTTGGAAAGGCGATTGCTTTGATTGCTCCAGCACGTACAGGTTGTTCTTCAAGAAAACGGCACCGCTTGAGGGCTGTTCGAAAAGTTCCTGAACCTGGCCGCTTTCAGCATCAAAGAGCTTAGCCCCCGTAACTGGGTTTGTAATCGCTATGAAAGGCTTATCGTTGTGAACAGCAAATTTTGATTGAGCTGGGATTTCGATCGTATTTACTAGCTTGCCAGATTCCATATCCCATACGCACAATGTGCCTGCCTCCAGCTCGTTATAAGCCACAAGGAATTTATCGTTCGCGCAATTCATCGCGAAGGTGAATTCTGTTTTCTCATGGGAAAAAGACCTGATGGGTTCATCGCTCGAACCATCCCAAAGCCGGATGACGTTGGTTTCGTCAAGCGTCACCAATGCTTCTTGATCCTTCAGAAATGAAACATGATTCACCGCAGCGCGATGCAAGATGACTTTTTTAGGTTCGGTCGTGATACTATCGAAAATAATGCATTTACCATCCTGTAGGCCCAGAACGATCTTTTTGCCATCGCGAGAGACTTCCCAGGAGTAAACTTTATCCACCATGCCAATGAGTTTTTGCGTTTGTTGTTCAATCGGATTCCAAACAAATGCTCGTCGATCCTGGGTTATCAACAAAACCGAGTCCGTGTTCGGACAGATCAATGCATCTTCGATCATTCCATACTTAAATTCCATTGTCGCAACTTGCCTTGAAGTATGCGATTCGCGGATACTCACTTGGTGATCCGAGAAGATCACAGTGAGATTGGAGTCGAAATTCGGATAGTGAATGCGACCCATTGCAACATCTGTAGGGATGTCCTGTTCAAGACTGTAAATAGAAGATTTCAATTCGGCGCTTGTGTTGACTGCTATGATGCCGTTGTTTGAACTCGTGTTGAACGTCGTAGGCACGTCAGCCCACGTTTCGACTGGGAATCGGCGGCGTTCCAATTGGGTTTTAAAAGTCCAGAGACGCAATGTTCCGTCGTACGACGAAGAAATTATTCTGTTCATTTGCCGGTCCGTCGCGATCGCTGTAATCGGTTGAGTATGTCCGCGCAAATGAGAAACAACGCTGCCAAGCGATTCGTCTAAAAGGGAGATTTCATTACGACTGACGACAATCAAATATTTGCCGTCGGAACTGTAGTGCACTTGTTGAGGATATTCGCTGAGTTCAACTTCGCAGATTGCACTTCCTGATTTGACATCGCGGACTACTAAGTTCTTGCTGGCCTCCCAATACGTTACGATCTTGTTGTATTTGGGATGCATATCAAAGGTGGGCTCACGCCAGGTGGCGGTTGGTTCTGTTTTAGGTGCGTCCATTGGGTAGGTTGAGGTTCCCGATGCACTCGAAACAACAAACCAGTTCGCATCTTTCGAAAATGCCAATGTTGTGCGATTGTCAAACGGTTTATTGGTATCGATATGTTTATCAATGGTTGCCAAATCCGCCTTCCACACTAAGGTTTTTCCCATCTCGTCGATCGACGCAACAAGTTTACCGTCTTCGCTGATGATTGCCTTCATGACCCGTGAAGCGTGTCCGCGAAAGCTAACCACGGGCATGCAATCCTCGGTCCGGAATACTGTCACCGAGTTATCATCGGTGGGTAGTACTACCAGACGACCATCGCCTGAGAACGCTTCTAGTTGAACTTCAGAAACATAACTTTTTTGAAAAACCTCGCGGGTATTGCGGTGGAAATCCCAAAGGACTGCTTGTCCAAATACGGAAGAGAATTGTTGCCGACCTGACTTCATTTCCGATGCAACTGAAGATACGGTAAGCACCTTATCGCTTTGCGGTTGGAAGATCGCCGAGGTAATTTGACGTGCTTCGTTGTTCGACCGACCGACAATTTTGCCCGAGTCCAAGTCCAACACCAACGCAGGCAGTATTTGATTTTCTTTGTTCGGATACGCCGCCACCACGGCGTATTTGCCGTTAGAGCTTATGTCAATGGACCGCTCCGGAATCTCGCGAAGCTCTAATGTTTTTTCTTCGTGGTTTAAATCCATAGCCTTGACTATGGCATCATTGAGTTCTCCTCCCGATATTGATTTGGAAGCCTTGGCAAATAGAGCAAGACTCAAGCCGGGGTTCTGGGGAAGCTGCAACAAGCCCTCAGCAGTCATGCGTCGACCTTCCGATTGTTTCCGCAGTTCTTTTTCAGTGACAAGTTGCTCTTGCTTGGACTCGTAAGCACTCCACATTGCTCCCGAGGTGCCCAGCGAAGTCAAAAGTGTGATGAAGAAAATGATTCCGGCCGATACGGCGACGGATTGGTGGCGGCTTAGCCAGCGTTTGGCGGTTTTGGCTAGGGAGGCACGGCGGGCGGCGATTGGTTGATCGTTGGCAAATCGACGTAAGTCCTCGGCCATCTTTGCAGCGGTTTCGTAACGTTCGTGGGGATTCTTGTCGATCGCTTTCGAAACAATGATTTCCAGCTCTTCCGGGATGCCCGGATTTACCGTGCGGAGTCGCTTCGGTTCTTCAAAGGTAACTTGAC
>JANMNK010000597.1:0-9751 GCA_031373875.1 Pirellulaceae bacterium
GTCACCGCGTGATTTCGTACAGACCGCTCCTGCCAAAACACCTGCAGTCAGCCCTGTAAAACTTCTTCGCGAAATACTCTTTGACATGCCTCAAGCTCCCTGTGATTCATCCACAACAGTTGTTGATTTTGTAAACAGCCATATTTGTTCGAGCAACTCGCATCGCAGCATCAGCGTCATTCAAGCTGCTGAGTAAATAATTGCGACGCATCTCTACGCTCAACGCACCAGCATTAGTGTACCAAGGTCGAGCGCGTGTATGTTGCAAATGGCCACGTGGAATCATCACCATTGCTGAGAGGGAAACACTCGATCGGCATACTTTTTATTGGCTAAGCAGAGTCGCCAGAAATTGCGATCACGAGCCGAACAACTCGTGAATGGGCTTTCCTTCGCGAATAATTGGCGTCGGCCGCCCGGCGAAATCTCGAATGGTGGCGTTTTCATAATCAATTCGCAGATGGTGGTAGAGTGTCGCCAGGAAGTCCTCGGGGCCCACGCGACGCGAGACGGGTGCTTCGCCCCGCTCATCCGTTGCACCAATGACTTGACCTGTGCGGATTCCTCCGCCGGCAAATAGCATGGAACCGGCTTGCGGCCAATGATCGCGTCCGGGCTGAACGATTCCAGCGGCGGCACTTGCAACGCCTACACCGCTGCTTGCCACATACGAGATACGTGGAGTGCGGCCAAATTCACCGGTCACGACCACCATAACACGCTGGTCGAGTCCTCGTGCATAGATGTCTTCAATGAGTGCCGAGACGGCTTGATCGACAAACGGTGCGCGAAAGTGCAGCGCATCGAATACGTTGTGGTTTACTGCATGGTCGTCCCAATTTTGAACTCGGCCACAATGAGGACCGTCAAATTCTGTTGTGACAATCTCAACGCCCGATTCGACCAAGCGACGAGCCATCAAGCATTGTTGGCCCCATGCATGCATTCCGTAGCGTTGGCGAACCTCGTCAGGTTCCTTGCTCAAGTCAAACGCCGACACAGCTTGACTGCTGGTTAATAAATCAATCGCTTGATTTTCGAATCGATCGATGGCTGTCATGCCGCCTGTCACATCTAACTCGCGACGCCATTCATCAAGCGATTTGCGAAGTCCTACACGGTCGATTAACCGCGATCTTTGGCTTTCGTCGCTCATACCGATATTTGGCACTCGATAGCCAGCCTGTCCTAGATCACCACGCACCGCAAAACCGTCGTAACTTGGTCCCAAATAGCCCGGTCCAGCAATTACAAAATTGTCGTAATTATCGACTGGATTTACAGCGACATAATTCGGCATAGCTTTCGAGCGGTCTGCGCGAAAGTAGTTTGCAACCGTCATCCAGTCCGGATATTTCGGAATGGGTTTATCCAACCCGTCGGGATCTCCAGAGAGAACTTGCAGCGATCCCGCAGGATGCCCGCCTCCAGTATGCGACAAGGACCTGACAATCGCATATTTGTCCGCAATCGCTGACAGACGCGGCAGCAGTTCGCTAATTTCAATCCCCGGAACATTCGTACGAACGGCACGAAAGGGTCCGCGAAACTCCGATGGAGCGTTCGGCTTTGGATCAAAGGTATCCAAATGGCTCGCGCCGCCTCGCAGCCAGATCATGATGATCGCTGTCTTGGCAGTTGACGATGAAATTGGCGACTCTGCCCGCAACCGCATGCATTGGGACAGGGCCATGCTCGAAAACCCACCCAAACCCAGTTGGAGCACTCGTCGACGATCAAGTCGGATTCCATGCGACATGCGTTCAAATCCTAGACTGGCAAGGAGGGACTGCAGGAAGGCGGTCAGCGTCAATCGCAGTAAGTGGGATCGACGCAAATGTGGGCAAAAGCAACCCTTGGGGATCAAATCGGTTCGCGAGGAGAACGTCAATCACTACAAAAACATGCAGCGATCAAATTCCTACTTCCTAGCGTACCTGATCTGAATTGTGCTTTTACGAGCTACGCTCTGACGACCTTCAGTCTAGCCGAGTTGCCTGCAAAGATCAATTCGAGCGTCGTATTGCTTTTCAAGCGACCGTATCCGCGGTTTCCAACGTACGATTCTCATGACTAGCTTGATCGATAACGTGCCATTTCCGGAAATCGCTCGGATCACGAGCAATGCGACGATAAACGGTGTCGCGCTCAACGGGTTCACGACCGGATTCACGAATGATGCCGAGCATTTGATCCACGGTCAACATTTGCGGCGTGGTCGCGCCAGCGTCGTGATAAATCAATTCATGCCGCACGGTACCGTCGATATCGTTGGCCCCATACGCCAAAGCGGTCTGCGCGGTTCCAATACCAAGCATGATCCAATAGGCCTTGATGTGCGGTATGTTGTCCAGCATCAATCGACTTACCGCCATCGTCCTCAAATCCATCAAAGCTGACGGCTTTTTCAGATGCGATAGTTTTGTGTTGTCCGGATGGAACGCAAGCGGGATGAAGGTCTGAAAACCACCCGTTTCATCTTGTAGGTCGCGAAGTCGCAATAGATGATCGATGCGATGATAGGGCTTTTCGACGTGACCATACAGCATCGTACAATTCGTCTTAATTCCCAACTCATGCGCCGTTCGATGAATTTCCAACCACTTGTGCGAGTTGGCTTTGTGTTCACATAACTGATCGCGCACTTCGGGATGAAAAATCTCAGCACCACCGCCGGGCAGAGAACCTAATCCGGCTTGGCGAAGATCGAGCAGAATGTCTTTGATAGGTCGCTTGGTCAAAAACTCAAACCAGCTAATCTCCACCGCCGTCCAAGCTTTCAAATGGATAGTTGGATACGCATTATGAAGCAGCGCCAACATGTTGCGATACCAATCGTAACCGCGCTGATGATGAAGCCCTCCGACAATATGCATTTCTGTGCAACCATTGTCGTAGGCTTCTTTACCCCGATCCAAGATTTGCTGGTCGCTCATCACGTAACCCTTGGGATCACGCAAGTCCGATCGGAAAGCACAAAAGCGACAACGGTAAACACAAACATTCGTCGCGTTGAGATGCGTGTTGATGTTGTAGTAAGCGATGTTGCCGTGCATTCGCTCGCGCACAAGATTGGCCAATTCACCAATTGCTTGCAACGAGACGCTTGGATCGTAAAGGAATATTCCGTCTTCCAAGTCCAGTCGGCCACCTTGTTCCACTTTATCGCGAATCGCACGAAACCGTGAATCAACGTCGGGAGCAATCATAGCTTCACCTTCTCAAAATCTTTTTAACACCTAAACTTCAACGCCAAAAAGCGTCGATCGTACCAGCCAACAACAAGACCACGCTAATGATTGCGTTCATATTGAAAAATGCAATGTTCACCTTAGTCAAATCGCGTTCGCTGACCAACCAATGTTCAACAGCTAATACGCAGCCTATGACTCCGATCGCCGTAAACCAAATCGGACCCAGCGATAAGCTTACAAACGCAATTCCCATCCCAACAAGAACCGCAATCATCAGAGCGTGACTAACTGCAGCAACTCGCAATGCATTTTTGACACCAAGTTGAGCAGGCAAACTGAACAAGCCTTGCTGTTTGTCAAAGTCAGCATCCTGACAGGCATAGATGATATCGAAACCTGTGACCCAAAAAAGGACTCCGACGCCTAAGCACATCGCCGGAAGCAAATCTTGTGGATCGGCAATCACGACTTCCCCTCGCAATGCGATCCAAGCGCAAATGGGTGCCAGCATCAGCGCAGCCCCTAACCAAACATGAACCCAAGCCAGGAAGCGTTTCGCATAACTGTAACCGGCAAGAAAGATGAGGACCGGAATGCTCAGTAGTATCGGCAGCGGATTGGGCAGAAACAACAAACACGATATCACAAAGAACGCAGCATTGGCAATGGCGAAAACCTGAACTTCCGATCGACGTAATATCCCCGCCGGCAAGTGACGTTTGGCCGTGCGGGGGTTTAGGCCATCGATGTCGGAATCGACCAGACGATTCCAAGCCATAGCAAAACTGCGAGCAGAAACCATGCACAGCAAGATACCAATCCAACGCACCCAACTGGTAGCACCACTGTCTGGCTGACCGGCACTTGAAGTATTGAAGGAATTTGAAATAGAGATTGCCCAAAGACCCGACAAACAAGCGAACGGCAATGCGAATATGGAGTGACTAAATCGAATCATCTCCAGCATCTGACGAATTTTTTTAGCCCAAGACCCTCCCAGGACATTGCCGTCCTTGATATCGGGGTTTGAAGATGCAGTGGCCATCATTCATCCCCTGCGACCGCGAATTGGTTTACATCTCCCCATCGATTTATGAGATGGTGGGGAATCTGCAAATGGTCCATGATCCGGGCAACGACAAAGTCTATGAGGTCGACGATCGATTCGACGCCGTGATACCAACCCGGCATCGCGGGCAATACGATCGCCCCGGCAGTTGCTGCCCGTTGCATGTTCTCGATCTGAAAAGCAGACAGCGGTGTCTCGCGAGGAACGAGAATAAGTTTCCGATGTTCCTTTAAATGAACTTCCGCCGCGCGTTGAATCAAATTGGTTGACGAAGCATGCACGATTCCTGACAGCGTCGTTCCCGAGCAAGGACAGATAATCATGCCATCGGTCAAGTACGAACCGCTTGCAATCGGACTCATGAAGTCTCGGTAATCGCTGTAATCAAGTCGACCAAACGGGACATTGCCAATGGCCGAATTCGCCCGCAACCATCGATGCTCCTCGGTGGGCCAGAAGTATTCGAGTAGCGTTGCTGCATCAAAATGCGCCAAATCGATTTCCAACCCAAGTTCCTGTTTGATGACAGTTGCACCTGACGGGCTGATTGTGACGTGCAGATGTTTGCCAGCCAACAAGAGCTGCTGCAATAGTCGAATCGAATAAGCTGCGCCGCTGGCGCCCGTTATAGCAAGAACAAGGGGTCGGCTCATTTTACACCTACATACAACGTTGCGATTCCACCCGTCATCGGAATGACATCCACACTCTTTAAGCCCGTTTGTCGCATTAACGATGCCAGCTCTTCTCCGCAAGGAAATCGTCGAACGCTCTCGGGCAGATACGCGTATGCGGACTCTTCATTCTTTGCTAAGGTTTGGCCAATCGTGGGCAGCACATATCGAAAGTACCAGTCGTACATTTGCTTAAGCCCTACCACGGTAGGCTTGGAAAATTCGAGAACGACAACTTGACCGCCGGGTTCGCACACACGAATCATTTCCGACAAGCCTTTCTGTGTATCGTTCACGTTACGCAAACCGAAAGCTACGGTCACAATTTGGACGCTACTATCTTCAAGCGGCAAGACTTGGGTATCGGCCTCCAAAAACTGTAGTTTGGACTCCCCGATACTTTGATTGGTTTGTTTGACACGAGCAATGTCAAGCATTTCCGAACAGAAGTCCATTCCCAAAACTCGGACGTTAGCGGGCAGATCTTTCGCCATCGATATGGCTAAATCGCCGGTGCCCGTACATACGTCCAAGACAGGTGACTGGCTGGTAATTCGAAGCCTGCGAACTGTTTGTCGACGCCACCATCGGTCGACGTTGGCCGAGAGAACATGATTCATCAAGTCGTAGCGTGGAGCGATTCCAGCGAACATCTTTTTTATTCGCTCGTTCGATTTATCGAGTTCTTGCACTACAGCCATCTTGTTCGACAATTTCCTATTTCTTTAAATTTGTCGTAGCGTTAATTCGTGTCGCATAACCGCCAGCAGAAGAAAATACGCACCAGTTGAACTGGTTTCGGCGTTTTCTAGTGACCTGGACAGATTTTCGCACACATTCTCTTTCTGACTAGACCGTCGAAACCACACACGATTAACGGTGTTCATATTGCAATAGACCTCACTTCGTCAGAGAATGTGGCCTTTTCATTGAGAAAGACGTGCTTCAAATCGTTGAGGGGGCCACCGAGTTGGCTTCGTTTAGGAAACGCCGAATTTTGCTTTTCGACATCGACGGAACGCTGATTGACACCGGTGGCGCCGGCGGTCGGTCGTTTCTCGAAGCATTCGGCGACGAGTTTGGAGTGCCGTCTCCCAAAGCCGTGCCGATGAGTGGCCGAACGGACTTTGGCATCTTGGCGCAATTGCTGGAAGAGAACGGTATCGCGCCCGACTCCACCGCGATTGAACGACTCCGCAAACTGTACTTTGATAAACTCCGTGCGCGGTTGCCCTCTAGCGAAGGACGCGTGCTGCCGGGCGTGCCATTGTTATTACAGCGGCTACAAATTCATGGCATGTTCACGCTTGGGTTACTGACCGGGAACATGCCGGAATCGGCGATGATGAAACTGGAGCATTATGGACTCGACCATCATTTCTCGTGGGGCATTTTCGGAGACCGACATCCGGACCGAAGTGCGTTGGGACGATTTGCCATGTCTCCCATTCGCCAACGATTTGGCAAAGAAGTATCGCGACACGAATTAGTCGTTATTGGCGACACGCCGCTCGACGTCGCTTGCGCTCGCGAAATTGGTTGCCGAGTACTGGCGGTTGCCACGGGCGCATTTGATTTGGCATCACTTCAATCCCATTCGCCTGACCGACTATTACCCGATCTCACCCAAACCGAAGCGATCATCGATTGGTTGGCTTGCTAGATTACGATTGTTCGCGTGCCACAAATCTCTAGGGCTGAAGGAAGGTCTGTTGGCCGAAACTAACTGAGATACCACCAAAGGGAACGATACCGTAGACGCCTCTGGTGAACACTTGTTCGACGAAATTGTCAAAGACCTTGATCGGTGTGGGTGGCACGACGATCAAGTCATTGTCACGAACCCAAATCATGTCCGATGGCGACGGTCGTTTTCCCAAGTGCATTCCTCGCAAGTCCAGCATTGTCGACATAATCCGCCAATCTTCGGCTTGTCGGAAGATTACAACTTGTCGCAAATTCGCGCCGTTGATGGGCCCGCCTGCCATCGCTAGAGCTTGTGCGACAGTGACCGGACCTTCGATACGGATCTGGCTTGGATTTTTTACTTCGCCGTAGACGTAAACAAAGTGTGGAGCTTGTCGTGAAAGCCGAGGCTCGACCTGAACCCCGTAAATCTGTTCTGCGTAGCGCAGGTTCACTTCGTGTCGAATCTCCTGCAAACTCATGCCTTGCACGTACACAGCACCAATCAAAGGCAATACGATGCGACCGTCTGGTGAAACGACAGCATCTCGCGCGAAACCGCCGCCTTGATTGAAACGGCTATCGACAGAATTCTGAAGGTCGAGAAGTCGCGTGTTTGTCTTGACCGGTAAAACGTCTACTGCCGGATTTTTCAGGTAGCTCGAATAGGCTTTCTCAAGCGTCTTTCGCAGCTCCGCCGTTGTCTTTCCTGCGGCAGGGATAGCACCGATCAGTTTGGAATGGATTCGTCCGTCAGGTTGCACTTGAACACCTCGTTCGACGCTCCCACGATTCAACGAAGGATCCACAACCGATTCGATACTGATTTCGTCGCCAACCTGCAGTCGATATTCTTCGGACGTAGGCTCACGAGTAAAAAGGAATATAAACTGCAGTTCATCGCCGACACGAACGCGATAATCGGCGGTCGCAGGCAAACGAACCGGCCCAACGTATTCACCGTGAAGGAGAGGTTGAAAGTCGATCGGATGAGCATCACGCCAACGTGGTTCTTTGCCGTCCCGGCTATCCAAGCAATCGACGCCGCGAATGCAAGGTTGACAAGCGCTTGAGGTCAAGCCAATCGGTTGCATTGGAGTTCCAACGACGAGCGCTGCATTCGAAGTTGAACCATTCAACGACCCAGTGCAGTTAGCACTAGCTTGCTGAACTGTTCCGACTTGGATCCATTGTTGGTTTGCAGGAAATACATTTCCCTGCTCGTGCACATGGGCTGGATGCTGTATATGTTTCTGCTGCGGCATTTGGGCAAACAGGATTGGCCCGGAATACGTTGACGCGACTGCGAACAGCAAAGCTGCTGCGACTCGACTTGTGAATTGAAGTGATAGGTTCATGATTTCAAGTTCGATCTGCAATGAGACACGTTGTGACTTGGTGCGGTTGCCGATTTCAACGAGTTGCTGTTTTAGCTCGACACTGGCTTAACGGAAAATCTTGCTTGCCCAGCCCAGCGATTGCGGTGCGGGATTGTTTGCTTGAGTAGGGTAAGTGCCTGCGGCAACAGCAACCGCCGTGTTGGAACCCGCAATCGGTGCTTGCGTTGTTTGAGTCATGTCCACGTAAGGACTAATTTGCACGAATTGTTCTGGGGATATTTGCTGGATACGCGGTAGGTTGTTAAAATTTGGGCCGCTTGTTTGCTCGGCTACTGCCAGTTGCTGTAGAGCCCACTGTTGCCCTTGAGGGTTGGCTTGGCGGCGATACACCTCCACCAAGTTGCGCCAGTCGTTCGGGCTGTTTCGAATCTGTAACGAAGCAGCGATGACTTCTTCTGCCTCGGACGAGCGGTCGAGTTGAAGCAAAACAAAACTGAGTTGCGTTGCTGCATCGGGATGAGTCGGAGTTACACTAAGGGCTGCTTGATAGCAAACGACGGACTGGCCACGCAGCAAGACCGACTGCGAAGGGTCTTCGGTCGCTTGTTTTTCGAATGTCTTGCCAAGTGCATAGTAAACATCGGCTGCCCATTCATGTTGGTCTGCGGCGACGGTCAAACGGTCGCGGGCGTAAGCTCTATAGTATTGCGATGCGAGTTCAGGGGAGACGCCTTCGAGCGAAGTGTTTTTTAGGATCGGCGTTTGATGACCTTCGACAATCGCCGTCGTCGAAGGCGCTTGGCCGACGGATGAGATAGGCTGATAGAAGTCTCGTTCTTCCTTTAGTGCCGTCATGGCAGCGTCAAATGCTGGCTCGCTGATCCAATCCCCAAGTCGCAAATCCAGAGATCGCAGCAACAATCGGATTGCCGTAACAGCCTCTTGGCGACCTGACCGTGTTGCACCACGGCGCAACATATCATCGCATCGGCGCAATCGATAACGCAGTTCGGTCTCAACAGATTGCCAACCCGGCGGAGACTCAAGCGGTTTGGGAGATTCGGCATTCGGAGCACCCGAATTAACCAATATCTCGCGACTAATTTGCTCGGCGAGTTGCTCACGCGGCTTGTTCGGTGCAGCTTGCTTCTCGTTGGATAAATTCATTGCACCCAAATTAAGTGCGTTGGGTTTGCTGAGCGCGGACTGCGGCGGCAGAATTTTTAAGCCAACTGGCGTCGTGGTCGTGACTGTTTCTTCGGTCGCTTGGCCGGAATCCGAAGTCAAAGCGAGTCCAGTCGGAGGCAGTCCTTGCCATTCTTTCTCGAGTGGGCTGAGTGGGCTTTGGGAAGATGCGACCGATCGAGACGAAATTGCCTTACCATTTTTTGCAACTGGGCCAAAGTCGATCAACTCCTCCGATTGGCTCGGCGCTGGCAGGGTCTCTTCAGTTGCCCGAATCTCGAGCGGTCGTTGCTCGGAGAAAGGTTGTGAAGCGTTTGGCGGCGCGTTATTGAGTTGGTGGGTGTTTTGTTTTAGGCTGCTCGCGACGGGCGCGGGCAATTCGGCACGGCGACTTGGCTGACGGATGACGCGCGAGCCTACTGACGCGTCAGGATTCGTTGTGCCATTTTGAAAACCAGTAGTTACTGGCTTTTGTCGCGGGGCTTCTTGCCAAGGCGACGTTGGCAAGCTCGATTTTTGCACGGGTACATTGGTCCAACTATTTTTCTGGGGTCCAACACCTTGCATGATTACAGGCGCCCCAGGCGAGGTACCGTAATACAC
>JANMNK010000564.1:0-3898 GCA_031373875.1 Pirellulaceae bacterium
GTCAAGTCCTGGAAGGGTGAGTGGGCGGACGAATCGCAACTAGTCTCCAGTTCCGTGACGGTCCACAGTCGATTGGTTCCTGTTAGCGATTTTTCCAAGGATGACTTGAACAAGTTTTTTGCCGATCAAAAAACGAAACAGAAGGCACGTTCGAGCGCAGTTCCGAATCCCGCAGGTGGTTCCCCACAAAACTCAACGCCAAGTGCTTCCGCCTCCCCAAATTCAACGCCTCGGAATTCTACAAGCAACGATTCTCAGAGCGAAAGTCCAGCCGATTCCAATTCCAAGGAAACGATGCCATCCGACGCGGACTCCGACTCGGATGATTCGGAATCTTCCGATGCCTCGTCGAGCAACTCAACGGACAGTGGCAATTCTCCTCCAGCGTCCTCCCCTCCAGTCAATCCGCCAACATCACCGCCCCCGGCAAAGCCTCTGTCTTTCCGGTGGTTCGACGGAGTTCGCGAAGTCATGGACTGGGAGACCGAAAAGACTCATTACAGCGACTACAATTCGAAAACGTTGCTTGCCGCAGACAATGACTCGCCGTTTATTTTTGAAGTGACCAAACCCCACTGGCAGAATAGCCGGATCCTGGTTGTCGGTAATGCCAGTCCTTTCCTAAACCTTGGTATGACGGACGCAAACAACCGTCGACTAGCTTCGGTTCTTGCCAAGCAATTGTCAGGAGCGAACCGCGTGGGAATCGTCGTTTCGCCGAATTCCATCCCCGTGGACGACGGAACCCAAGATGATCGTGAGCGGCCCTTCGGTCTATTGACTACGTGGCCTCTCAATTTGATTACATTACATGCCGCGTTTTTCGGCTTACTTATACTTGTCGCGCTGTTTCCATCGTTCGGACGACCTCGCGCAATCCCCACACCTTCGACACAAGATTTCGGCAACCATATCCAAGCGTTGGGCGAGCTGATGTATTCCACGGGCGATCGAGGCTACGCATTGCATGCTGTTGCCAACTACTTTAGAACCGTCAAAGGTGAATCCAGCAATCCTTGGGCTCATGTCGATGCACCGATAACGGAGCCCCAATCATCATCCCATCCTCCACAAATTCAAACCGAACAAAACAATACAAACAACGTTGTTCCCCTATCAGGAGATAAGTCTTGAGCGAAGAATTGATGCAAACGGCAGTCCCCGCTCGATCGACCAAAGAATTGTTCGAGTCGATTAAAACAGAAATTGGCAAGATATACGTCGGGCAAGATGAACTGGTGCTTTCGACCCTGGTCGCGCTATTTTCCAATGGACACGTTCTAATCGAAAGCGTGCCCGGACTCGGTAAAACGCTTTTCGTTCGAACACTCGGAAAGGCGCTCGGTTGTCAGTTTGGTCGCATTCAATTCACAGCGGATTTGATGCCCTCGGATATCACGGGCGCGCCGATGTTGGACATGAAGACGCAGGAATTCAAATTTCGCCCCGGACCAGTCTTCACGCAGTTCTTGCTAGCGGACGAGATCAATCGCTCCCCTGCCAAGACCCACGCAGCACTGCTCGAAATCATGCAGGAATATCGTGCGACTATCGATGGCACCAGCCATAAAGTGCCGCGACCGTTCCTCGTCCTCGCGACACAAAACCCAATCGAAAGTGAAGGTACCTATTCGCTACCCGAAGCCCAGCTTGACCGATTCATGTTCAAGACGATTGTCGACTATCCATCCGACGCCGAAGAACAACGAATTCTCGATCTTCACAGTCGGCAAATCGACCTCAACCAGATGCTGGACCAGTCCGTTCAACAAGTCACGACTCCCGAAGAGATCACGGCTTGTATTTTGCGTAATGCGAAGACCCGAATCGAACCCAAGTTGTTAGCGTATGCAAACAAGATCGTTCGTCAAACTCGCAATTGGCCAGCATTTCATTTGGGTGCTTCGCCGCGTGCTGGCATCGCACTGATTCAAGGTGCGCGAACTTTGGCCGCGTTTCGCGGTCGGGATTTTGCGATTCCGGACGATGTCGTCGAGATCGCTTTACCTGCCCTCCGGCATCGCGTCGTTTTAACCGCTGAGGCCGAAGTCGAGGGCCAACGTGTCGATGATCAACTCCAACAACTGATCCGTTCGGTTGAAGTACCACGGATGTAGGAGCCGAAAAAAGGCATGCCGGATATCGCTTGGATTACATACCTGCCGTGGATTTTTTTGGCACTCACATTGATGCCGGTGATCGCGCTCGCGTGGACTTGGAGAATCTACCCAACGACACGCTGGGCCATCCCGCTCACGATTGCTTTTAGCCTGAGCGTTATATCCGTATTTGCTCCAACGATGTTGCCCATTTTGATCATCGTCGACATTGCCATTCTCTCATTACTGCTGGCCGACTTGGTGACGCTGGCCGGACGAAGTCGAATAACGGTTGAACGTCAGGTAGCCCGTGCGGCGTCAATTAGCGTCGCGCACCCTGTCATCCTGAGACTGGATAATCATGGCCGACGTCGACTGCGAATCGACGTGCGAGATGATACCCCCGACGGCTTTACCATGATTCCCGAAAATCATTTTGTCGTGGTACCGCCGGGGAAACGCGTCGAGTTGACGCACAATCTCCAATCCAAATCGCGAGGTGAATTCGAGCTTCAGTACGTATACGTTCGCTTGCACAGCTTGGTCGGTTTTTGGGTTCGACACATTCGCAAAGAAGTCAAAGATACCATTCACGTCTACCCGGACATGCGGCAAATTTCCAAGTACGCGATTCTCGCTCGCACGAATCGACTGAGTTTGATGGGAGTTAAACGGACTCGGAAAGCAGGCCAAGATAATAACTTTGAACGCTTGCGCGACTACACGCTTGACGACAATTTCAAGCATATCGATTGGCGAAGCACCGCAAGAAGGCAAAAACTGACGGTCAAACAATTTCAGACGGACCAGAGCCAGCGGATCATTTTCTTGCTGGACTGCGGACGCATGATGACGAATGAATACGAAGGCTTAAGTTTAGTCGATTACGCTCTCAATTCGATTTTGATGCTGAGTTATGTTGCACTCAAACAGGGCGACTCTGTCGGCCTCGTCAATTTCTCGGACACTATCCACGAATTCGTGCCGCTTCGCAGTGGTCCGAGCCAAATGAATCGATTGCTGCATGCAGGTTTCAACCGTTTTCCGAGCCTCGTTCAGTCGCGTTTCGATCAAGCTTTTTTATATCTTTCGGCGCATTGCCGACGACGCTCCATGGTCGTTCTCGTAACGAGTGTTATCGACGAAATGTCGGCCAGCCAAATTACCGGTTATATGTCCAATCTGAGCGGGCATCATTTGCCATTGCTGGTCTTGTTGCGCGATCATCGGATGTTCGACGCGGCAGATAACCCAAGCATGAATAACGAAGTTTTGTATCGAAGCGCTGCGGCCGCGCAGATTTTGACTTGGCGGCATGATGTCCTCAGACGACTAGCTCGTAGCGGCGTACTCGTCGTCGATGCATTCCCCGAACAAATGACATCGCCGCTGATCAATACTTACTTAGAAGCCAAAGCGAAGCACTTACTTTAGCGTGCCATCTAGCGGCAATAACAAGCGACGCAGGCCCGCGATGACTTCGTCAGGTTTTGACCAATGAATGCTGTGACCAATATTGGCAAAGTATTCTAAATGGCACTGTTGCTTCAGCGTCGATGTAATCAGACCTGCATCGTCGTCCGTCAACATGCCTCCCATGCGCTGGTCGGCTTGCAACATCCAAACGGGACATCGGACGTTTTCGAGAATCTGCGGCAAGTTGTATCCGTCGAGCCACTTTCCTGAAGTGATGGGTGCCAGGACCTTCGGATCGACCCGCATGAGGCAATCCGCAGAGAATCTTCGTGCCGTCTCATCGCGCTGATCCCTGACGCAAATGGGCGTACCATCCCTTGTCC
>JANMNK010000590.1:0-20034 GCA_031373875.1 Pirellulaceae bacterium
CGCGAAAGCGGTCTAGGGTATCGAGCCCGAAGAACGCAAAGGTTTGGTGGGCTAAATCGCAAGCTAGCACGCCAAACCTTTGCGACGGAACGGGGCGAGCCCGATCCGTCGCTGGCGCGCGCTGGGCGCAACTGGGACTCGAGCCCACGTCTCGCAATAGGTTTGGTGTGCTAGTAACAGGCCATCCGAGCGGGCGAAAGCGGTCAAGGGTCTCGTGCCCGAAGACCGCAATAGGTTTGGTTGGCTAAGTCGCGAGCTAGCACGCCAAACCTTTTCGACGGAACGGGGCGAGCCCGATCCGTCGCGGGCGCGCTTGGGGGGGCGAAACAGGCCTCGCGTTGGAATGTCTTTCGATGACTCACCGGACGGCTCGCGCCGTTCCGCTCATAAAGTTAGTGACATCGGTTAGGCGATAATCTTGTGGACAACTTGACCGGCAACGTCTGTCAAGCGATAGTCTCGCCCGGCATGTCGATAAGTGAGCTTTTCGTGATCAAAACCCATGAGGTGGAGGATTGTGGCGTGAAGGTCATGAATATGGACTTTATCGGTCACGGAACGAAATCCGAACTCGTCCGTCTCGCCATACGTCATCCCGCCGCGCACACCGCCACCCGCCATCCACATGGTAAATCCCCATGGATTGTGGTCCCGACCGTCGGTGCTCTCCGTCGAGGGCGTGCGTCCAAACTCGCCACCCCAAATGACTAAAGTATCATCGAGCATGCCCCGCTGTTTCAGGTCGGTCAACAAGGCCGCGATCGGTCGATCGATATCGACACACAGTTTCTTGGTCGCCGCCGTATGATCGGCATGCGTGTCCCAAGGCTGACCATTGCCGTAATAAATCTGTGTAAATCGCACTCCGCGTTCCGCCAATCTGCGGGCGAGCAAACAACCATTTGCAAAGTGATCGCGGCCATACCAATCGCGAACTTGATTGGGTTCACGTTGAATATCAAAAGCATCCGACGCCTCAATTTGCATTCGATAGGCAGTCTCCATGGATCGAATCCGAGCCTCCAGCGCAGGGTCGCCGCCAAGCTGAGCTTGATGCTGTTCGTTGATCGTTCGCATCAAATTGAGTTGTCGCAATTGGGCTTCCGAGCTGATCTTGGAGTTCGATAGAAACGGAATCATCTGCTTTGGGTCAAGGTTGGAATGGTTGACATACATTCCTTGATGTTCGCCCGGCAAGAATCCATTCGACCAAAGTTCAGAAAATCGAACGGGCCGACCTGGGCAGGCCACCACAAAGCTTGGCAAATTTTCATTTTCCGTACCAAGTCCATACGACAACCATGCACCCAAAGTTGGCCTGTTGGGCGTTTGCGTTCCATTGTTCATCATGAACAGTGCAGGGCCGTGATTGGGATTGTCGGTGTGCATCGATCGAATCACGCAAATATCATCGATACACCGAGCAGTCATCGGCAGCAATTCGCTGACTTCGACGCCGCTATTGCCATGTTTGGCAAATTTAAACGGGACCGCCATCAGCGCGCCCGTTGGTCGTTCGGTTCGCAGATCGGCACCTTGCGGTTTCTGGCCGGCATAGCGATTCAAAGCTGGCTTGGGGTCGAACAAATCACACTGAAAAGGCCCGCCGTTCATGAACAGATGGATCACGCGTTTTGCTCGAGGAGCAAAGTGCGGTTGAAGCCCCGACTTGGCAGAGCCTTGCAAAACATCTGCCAGCGCGAGCATTCCCATCCCTGCACCGGTCGTTTGCAACAATTGCCTACGATTTAAAATTAAGTCGCTCATGGTAGCTTATTCGACAAAGAGAAATTCGTTGCTGCCAAGTAACACTTGCACATACTGTACCCACGCATCGGCTGGATTGTCGCGAACAAACTGAAGGCCCGTTTGTAGCTCTTGGTCTGACGGCGTTCGTGCGAATACGAGTTGGTAAGCTCGCTGAATTCGCATTGCGTCATCCGTGCCAACTTCTCTGGTCAATCGTTCGACGAGAGCTTGAGATTGTTCCATGATCAAAGTGCTATTCAGCGTGAATAGTTGTTGCAAAGGCGTGGTTGTCGGCGTCCGGCTGGGAGTATGCGTTAGCGGGTCAGGGAAATCGAACAGTCGCAGCAGATCATTCAGCTCGCGACGCTTGACGATGCCATAGATCGTTCTGCGATGATTTGTGGATTGATTGAGATCGATCGGAGTCCCACCGATTTGATTGTCGAGATTCCCGCACGCCTGGAGCATCGTGTCCCGCCAGCTTTCGACACTGAGTTGTTGCCTAGGGAACTTTGAGTAGTAGCGGCAATCGGGATCCATCGGCGAAGGCGGGCCGCTCGCCTGCTGGTAGGTTGCGGATAATAGTATTTCTCGATGAAGCCACTTGATCGACCATCCGTTTTCGATAAATCGGAAAGCGAGATCATCAAGCAGAGCAGGGTGCGAGGGCAATTGGCCTTGGCGTCCGAAATCGCTCGGCGTCTCGACCAATCCCACGCCAAAATGCAGTTTCCAAATTCTATTGACTATGACGCGAGCGACCAACGCAGCCGAGTCGCTTGTCAAACA
The DNA here is from genome assembly GCA_031373875.1 of Pirellulaceae bacterium. Classification (GTDB taxonomy): domain Bacteria; phylum Planctomycetota; class Planctomycetia; order Pirellulales; family Pirellulaceae; genus JANMGV01. Next base: position 2,539 of record JANMNK010000590.1, read on the forward strand.
TTGCGCCAACTCCAGTCGCCCACTGCCCTTGGAAAATAGGGTCGATTGATCTTGAGCCAAGACCGAAACAAATCGTCGTGGAACGACTTGAGCTAACTTGTTTGGATTGCCGCGGATCTCTAGCTCTGCGTCTTTGATTGTATCTTCGTAAACAATCTTGCTGCCATGCACACCTTCAGCGTTGAGCACAACAAGCCTTGAATCTATCACTCCGGGTGCGAGTAGCGCATCGAATCCGGGCGTCGCTTTCGCTTCGTCAATTTTCGATTGAATGGCTGCGATCTTCTTTTCGATTCCTTCGGTCTGTATTGCCTCCAACGGCTGAAGCTCCGCTTCCAGCTTCTTTACAGTTTTTCTGGCTTCGTAGATTTTCGCGGAATCGACGTTGGCCGCCAGCGCGCGATCGCAGGTCTTTGTATTCGCAAGAACCCCAGCCAACGCGTAATAGTCCTCGGCAGTAATCGGGTCAAATTTGTGATCGTGGCAGCGAGCACATGCCAAATTCAAACCGAGAAAAGTGCTCGAGACGGTATGCACCCGCTCTTCGATTTCATCCGAGACGATGGTCTTGATAATTTCGACAGGCAACTGCAACTCTTTCCAATAAGATGGACTTAGGCCGATAAAGCCCAGTGCGGCCAGATCAGACGGCAGCGCGTCGTCCATATGGTCGGCAGCCAATTGCAACTGGACAAAGCGGTCGTATCGCACGTCTTGGTTCAATGCTTGGACAACCCAGTCGCGATAGAGATAGCCATTGCCGAGCGTTTCGGCCCAATCTTCCATGACGTCGCAATAACGAGCCAGTTCAAGCCAAGAGCGTGCCCAGCGTTCTCCGTAACGAGGAGAATCGAGCCAAGCGTCGACACGGCGTTCGTAAGCATCCGGGGAACCGTCGTTTTCAAATTCTACGATTTCTTCGAGAGTCGGCGGTAGCCCGAGCAAATCGAATTTGACGCGCCGCAGCAAGACTCGGCGCGATGCCTCCCGGCTCGGAGCAAGACCTTGGCTTTCCACCTCAGCCAAAATAAACGTGTCGATTTTTCGTAGTGGCCACTGCGTTTGCGTGACGGGTGGGGGAGTGCCATTTTGTAGAGGTTGGAAAGCCCAATGTTTGCGACCTTCGGCGATGTCGATCTTTTTCTGAACTCGTTCTGCGTGCTCACTTGAAGGAAACGGAACGCCACGCTGGACCCAGTCTTCGAGGACTGCGATTTCTCGATCAGTCAATTTGCCGTCGGGTGGCATTGCCGTTGACGTATCTTGGTAGCGGACGGCTTGGATGAGAAGGCTCTTGTCGGCTTGGCCAGCAATGACCGCTGGACCACTATCTCCACCGGCGAGAATCAGATCGAGCGCGTCCAGATGCAATCCGCCTTTGAGGTTTTTAGCTTCACGTGAATGGCACGAATAACATCGCTCGACCAGCAAAGGACGAACCTTCTGCTCAAAGAACGCAATGTCCTGGGTTGTAGGCGGAGTTTGGCCAAAGGCAGGTAGGACATAAATTGTCCCGATCAGCCAAATCCAAAGGGCAGGTTTCATATAGTTTCTCCAGGCGGGTATCTACAACTTTACCAGGAGTGGCGACATATGCAAATAAGAGTCCGAAAAGCAAGCGATTCCAGTTAGGTGATCAGCACGAAATATTTTGCCTGTAGGGCGGGTCTCCAGGCCCGTCCGAATTGATGTGACGGGCCTGGAGACCCGTCCTACGTTGGGTAACGCAAATTCCTGCCGCTCGCTTTAGCCGCTTGCGGTGGAAGGACCGAATTGGACTCGACAATAGATCGCGAAGGTCGGATGATAACCGCAAAGTGAATTGGTTGGCTGATCGATTCCGTTGGAACAATAGCGAAGCGAGTCGCTCGGTAATTCGCAACTCCCATCGGATGACGCCTTTTCGTTAATGATTGCCTCGTCACGAATCGAGAAAATGCACGTCGTGACAAGGGTGGAGAATTGCCTTCAGCTTCGAACTCCTATGCTGCGGTCGGACTTTTTGGAATTGGTGCCCATGAGAATATGGATTGATGGTGATGCCGCGCCACGCGAAGTCAAGGAAATGGTATTTCGTGCTTCCTCGCGACTTAAGTTGCCGGTGGTCGTCGTGGCCAATCAATCAATTTGGGTACCGCCAAGTAACGGGCTCATCACAAGCATCGCCGTGCGTGACGGAGCGAATGTCGCCGACAAATACATCGTGGAACAGTCGGCGGCTGGCGATCTCGTTATTACTGCCGACATTCCTCTGGCGGCACAATTGGTCGAGAAGAAAGTTTATGTTGTCGACCCCCGTGGCGAGCAATATGACGAGACGAATGTCTTCGGTCGACTAACAGCGCGCGATCTGTTTGACGCCGCGCGCGGGGCTGGAATGGAATTGTCCGGTCCGCCACCCTACAGCGCTAAAGATCGAGCTGCCTTTGCGTCAACTTTTGATCGCGTTCTTACACGCGCGATCAAGCTAGCCAATCGGTAACGCTCTGTCATTCGGCAAAGAAAACCGCCAGCCAGATCGTCGGCTCGGTTAGCGAAGTCCCGTCGACACGATGACGACGATGCGCAGGAATAAATAGATGATCGCCTGGCGACATGGGAATGGGATCTGCATCTCCTTCGAGTACCAACGTCGCGTTCCCACGCAGCACTACGACCCACTCGGCCTCGTCTTGGTCATACCAAAAACCTTCCGGACTTGAATGCCCACGGGAGATAATCCGTTCCACGCGACATTGTTTGCCTTCCGCAAGTATTTCGAATAACTCCGCACTTGGGCTATCGGGAATTTCCGTAAAAAGATTCTTCATAAGGGATTCGCTTTAGGGCAAACGAGGAGTTGGCGGAAATCGATGGCGTGGGAATTTCTGTTGGGTGCTGAACGATGTACCCAACGATCGTCGCCGTAGACCGTCGCCCTCGATCCTTCGCTGCAGCTTTTTATCGTCTTGAATAAGCATGGTTTTTGCAATGAATTTTAAATGATTCGCTGCGGCAAGAATACGACTTCCGAGATCAGGGGACGGGCGAAGATTGCATTCTATCTGAATAATTTTGTTACTTTCGGAAAAAGTCGCGTCGCTTAATCAATGCTTAAGGTTCGCTTCGTATAGTGCTGGTACTTTGAAGTCACTTTTCTTCTGAACCTTTGTGGTCGTCGAGAGAGACTCGAAAAGAATTATCGCCACTTTTTTCTAAATCGTGAAACGTTTGCTGTGAGCCAGTGTTATTGACTTAGTCGACCAACAAATTTTTGCCGGGTGATTCTAAGATGCTCGTTCGATTTCAAATCATTGCAATTGCCTTTTTTGCAGCCACTACGATTTGCTTTCCGGCAGTCCCTGCGCAGACAAACGACGTCACCCGTATCGATGAGACTGGTTTGCAATCGATTGGCGGCAAGTGGTTTGTTCAACCGGGTGACAAGCCTGTCTACTTTTTTCGCGATGGCGATCGCTTGGTCGACCTCTTTTCGTATCACACCAAGGATTCCAATAAGGACGAAATCGAGAACATCAAACTATCTCACGACGAGCGGTTCCTGATCATCGAAAGCCAAGGTTATCCGAATCACCCAACGGCCATTTTTCCAAACAGCAGTAATCCTAATTCGATCTTGATTCAAAAATTCGTTTTTCGTTTGCCGCTGGAACCTAAATTGTCGGGTTCCATCACGCGACTGCCGCGAGGGCCGATTGGAACGGCGATCAATGGAGTTGTTTTCTTTAATCCATTCGAAGCCGAAGGCATGAACGCAGTGGAAGGTTATACCGAAGTTTGGTTGGACGCATGTTGTGGCCACCCGAATGAAACCGGCGTCTATCACTATCACAAATATCCAAGCTGTGTGAAATCGCCTTTCAGCGACGACGGCAAACAACACTCGCCAGTCATCGGATTCGCCTTCGATGGTTTCCCGGTGTACGGTCCTTATGAAGAGAATGGAACGATGGCAAAGGACCTTGCAGGGGATCGAGCGCTGGACGTTTGCAACGGTCACCAAGACGCAATCCGTGGCTACCACTATCACGTCACGCCGGGTCGGTTCCCATACATACTTGGCGGATATGCGGGCGTCGTGGAGCCTTCGAATAGTCGCGGACTAAGGCGAGTCGGTGAAGGTGCTATCGTCAACAATACACAAACGGGAGAGAATCGAATGGACAAAGTCATCGTGACTGTTCGTCCAGGACTAGCAGAGCGTGCCAAGAAGCATTCCATTCAAATCGAGTTGAATCCAGAGAATGCCCGGCGCCAAAAATTGCCTGATACCGTCCCGAACTGGGTTCAAATCGGACCATTCGAAGCCAAGGCGATTTCGCGGTCAGGAAATATGGTAACCGTAGACATTGAAATTCCCGACGACGCTGCCTTGGGAGTTTTTTTCGATTGCCACATGGAATTTGCGGACCCAAATGGTCGACGCGGTCCAGTTACTTTTAAGAAGAACGACATTTTTCGAGTTGTCGAGTAAAAACCCTCTATGAATATGCATCTGTACTTTGTTGAAAAGGAAATGGACGATTTTTGATTTTTCTGATTCACGTCGCCGTGGCATGAATCTCAGTATTACAGGATTAGGAGATTAGTAACATGAAACGATTTTGTACGTTCTTTGCATTGATGGCAACGACAGGCACGTGGGCTTTGGCGCAACCGCCGGGCGGAGGGCAAGGAGGTCCAGGTGGCATGCGATCGCCGTTCCTGGAAGCACTTGATGGCGACAAAGATGGCGTTTTGTCGGAAGAAGAAATTAAGAATGCAGCAAGTGCCTTGGCCAAGATGGACAAGAATAGCGACGGAAAAATAACCAACGAAGAATTTCGGCCTCAAGGCGGACGCCAAGGTGGTCAGGGTGGTGGACCGGAAGGCCAACGCGGGCGGCGTCCCGGTGGAGAAGGTGACCGTGGTCCTGGCGGCGGCGAAGGATTTGGTCCTGGCGCTGGAGGTCCCGGCGGTCCTGAAGGTGGACCGGGTCGCGGCCCTGGAGGACAACGGGGGGGGCGTCCTGGTCAAGGCGGCCCTGGCGGCGGTGAAGGATTTGGTCCTGGTCCCGACGGTCCTGGCCCAGGTGGTCCCGGCGGCCCTGAAGGTGGACCGGGTCGTGGCCCTGGCGGACAACGTGGCGGGCGACCTGGTCAAGGCGGTGAAGGCTTTGGTCCTGGTCCCGACGGACCTGGCCCTGGAGGACCCGGCGGCCCTGAAGGCGGACCGGGTCGAGGCCCTGGCGGACAACGTGGCGGACGCCCCGGTCAAGGCGGCCCTGGTCAAGGCGGTCCTGATGGCTTTGGTCCTGGCGGTCCCGATGGCGGCCCCAGCCCAGAACGCATGGTAGAACACGCAATGAAATTCGACACCAACGGTGACGGAATGCTCAGTAAAGATGAACTGATGAAATTCGCCGAGGAATTTGCATCACATCAAGGCCCTCCAGGCGGTCCCGAAGGACGTGGCGGTCCCGGCGGTCGAGAAGGACGTGGCGGCCCTGAAGGTCGAGGCGGTCCCGAAGGTCGAGGCGGTCCAGGCGCTGGTGGCCCTGGACGCGGCGGGCCTCCAGGCGAAGGTCAAAACAACTCGGAACGACCTCGTCGGCCCGACTAATTCCGCGAAGTGCAGACTTGAAAAAATACTCAACCGCCAAGGCAACCAACTTGGCGGTTTTTTCGTCGACAGATTATCCAACGAGCCTCCTTCATTAAACTCGCTTCGACAAATATTTCGTCATTAGACAATTCGCGCAAGTTCACCAGTTGTCTGTTCTGAACGTTGATGCGGGTAAGCCTGCTCGGTTGTAGAGATTTGCTTTGGCCGGGTTCATGCTAAACGCGTAACGCACGGCAACAGGCCTAGGAACCTCGGGATGAGTACAAATGACAAAGTTGTCTAGAATTCGAGCGTCGGCCCAATACCATTTCTTATCGGCGCCTGCGATCGCAAAACCTTCAAGTTTTCCCTTGGTCACTTCTTCCGTGGGTGCCCGTCCTAACTTGTTGCCAATCATCAAGCCAACGTCTGAATGATCGAATGCAACGATTGCACTTGAATCGTCGATGGACAATTCTCGGAATAGAGGACCACTGACTTCGATTTTTTGTCCGTACTCATTGGCAAGTGCGTGCAGGGCCAAACGTTCGCCGACGTCGAATTTGTTTTTCGGATGAATATCGTCCGCGTCGCCAACATCGACAGCCGAAGCCATTCCAGTATGAGGTATAGCGAGACAGCGGCGCTGCGCGTCGCGAAAATGTGACCAGCCATCGCCGCCAGCAGGATCATTGCTGGGCTGTTGCCAAGCGGCCAACTGCACAAAGTAAAACGGCATCGACGCACTGTTAAACCATTCACGCCAATCTCGAATCATCGCACGCTTTTTTGCAATGTACTGTTCGCCTTCAAACGCACCTCCGGCGTTGTTCTCGCCTTGATACCAAATTGCACCCTTTAAACTCATCGGTATGAGTGGGTAGATCATTCCATTATGCAGCGTCACGCATCGCGGTTTGAATCGCTTTTCACCGAATGGAAACTCCGGCCAAAGAGGAGGCATCGGAATCGATTTGCCACCCTTGACGGCTACGCGACTCTCACGCGTCCATTTTTCAATGCTTGGAAGCGCATTGAGTAATTCCAGTTGATACTCTGCCAACGACTCGCGCATCATCTTCGCAAAAGGTTCCAACTCGGGCGTATCCAGCAGCGTCTCCTGGGACATCCAGCACTCAATGTTCGTTCCACCCACACTGGATCGCAGTAGGCCGATCGGTACCCCGGTCTCGCGATGAATTTTCCTGGCAAAATAGAAGCCGACCGCACAAAATCCAGGCGAAGTCTGTTGCGAACAACGCTGCCATTGTCCTTTGACATCGGGCTGTGGAATTGCGGCAAAATGCATCTCGACACCGAACTGGCGAATCAGCGGGAAATCGGCAGATTGGATATCTGATTGCGCATCGCAGGCACCAAGTGGAAACTCCATGTTCGATTGACCACTGCAAAGCCACACGTCGCCAAGCAAAATATCTTGTCGCTCGATAGTGTTGCTGCCGACGACTTTGAGAACGAGAGGCTCCGTCGACATCTTCTGCGCAGCGAGCCGCACAATCCACTTGCCATCGGCACCGGCAACCGCTTCGGATTGTTCAGTCCCCAGCGAAACAATGACCTTTTCTCCCGGCTCAGCCCAACCCCAAACTGGCAAAGGTTGATCGCGTTGTAGGACCGCATGGTCACCGAATATCTGGGCCAATCTAACTTCGGCGTAAACAACGGAATCCAAATGCATCAGTAGCGAAGTAATTACAAATAGGGCCACACGCCAAGTGAAATTCACAGGAAACCTTTTCGTGAATACAAAATGTTATGTTCGCCGAAATCAATTGGACTCGGTGTCACTCGCCAAGTTCAATGGCATACCACAAAGTTTGATATGCTTCGCCAATCGAGAAATGAACTTGTCCGTTTTTGATTGACGCAGGAACTTGTTTGGTCGGCTTTCCAGTTCCGTCCAATGCATGGACCATGACAGTCTTACTCTTCGTTGTGAGTACGATGTCGGCAGGAATGGCAACGATCTGTGTGGGACCGTGGCCCCAATTCGTTCCGACACTGGTACGCGTTTCGTTCCATTTCATTCCGACATTTTCGGAATGCGTCGCGGCCAGCAGTACGATCTTGTTTGTCTCTTGAAGAGGTCGACCATCCACGGACGAAGCTACCAGTACGCCGTAGTCCCGATGAATATCACCGACATCCAGTTCAAGCGTTTCTTGTTTAAACTTTTGCTGATCGATGATTCCCCAAACGCCCTGAGTTGCAGGCGTATTCAGTTGAAGATAACCGGCCAAAGGTGGATCGCTTTTCCAAATCAGCGAACCATCCGGAGTCGACAGATCGTTTTCGTTCGGCAAGTTTGGCGTGGGCGTGATGGCAGCTTTACTATCAACAGCCAGCTTGGCCGTAAAAGCCAGCTTGCCATCAATGGGTTTGTCAGGCGTGGAAAGCAGTTGATTGTTTAAGGGTTTTAAATCCCCGCGAACGAATAAGTTTGAAAACACCGACAGCGCGGCAAGTTTATTGGGGGCGGTGTTGAAACTAAAAAAGTTGTTCGTCGCAGTTTTGAAGAATGGCCGTCCCGATTGCGGGTCCGTAGAGAATGCTTCGTAGTCAAAGAAAAAAATCGCATCCCAATCTTGAATACACCCGAGCGCGGCGGCTAAAGGAACACATCCGACGGCATAGACGCTTGGCTCGGGATAATTCCATTCTGTCAGCGACATCGGTTTGTTATGGATACGCCAGCCGGTTCGCATGAGCATCGAGTTGGTTGGCCAATTCGATTTGGTCGGAAACGCTTCCAAAGGCTCGTTGCCAACCGTCCATTCCGACGCGCTCCAGTCCTTGCCGGGCGGAAACATCGGATGATGCCAATACGTGTGCAAGTCCGCGAAATCGCAAAGCTCCTCGACCAAGCCATCTGCATGATAATTGATTTGACTGGCCGTAATGGGAACACGAACACCTAAGTCATCCTTCAAATAGCGTCGGAACTCAACAAGCCAATCTCGCTCGGTATCAATCATGAATTGTTTGACGTCGGCAAGCGATCCGGCAGGCATGTTTACGTCGGGAACTGGGACAGTGCTATTTTCCAAGTTCGCTGACTTTGGAAAAGTCTTGGGCTCGGTCCCTGTTCGGAACTCAATGCCTGCGACTTCCAGCGGCGTGATATTGTCACCGAAACTGAAAGCCAAATAAGCTTGTTTGTTTAACGTTTCTTCGGGCGTCATGACGCGAATGATTCGTTGCCAGACTGGCGTGATTTTGACGGTCTCAATCAATCCTAACGATCGCCACTGGTCACCCGCGAGCGAGCTAAATTCGATTTTCAGCGGGCGATTCGCTTCGCTTCGGGCCCAAAATGCAAGTGTCACCGGCTGATTCTTTTCGCAACTCAGATTGACGACTTGCAATTGCTGTTGGTAATCATTTTCGGTTGTCGCTTGAGGAACAATTTTCAGTGCGCGACGCTCACCAACATCGGCAATTGCAGGCTGATCGAAAATTAATTTTGCTCGCGTTCCTTGACCGTTTAGCTGAAATGCTCCGAGATCGGATTTGAAATCGGCGACAGGAAACAGGCGGGGGCCTAAACCTTTTTCTGTTCCGCGCCAAGCGGCAATCATCTTGTCGTTTGTCCCGTATTTAGTTTTAAGCCAATCGTTCCATTTCTTTTCAAAGCTCGCTTGGAATTTTTTAGGAAGCTGGAAATAGAGTTCGTGCCCTTGTTTGGAAAAGAAATTTTCGTTCAGCATTTCAACCAATGCGACTCCGGGATCGTCAACTCGACGAAGCTTGCGATAAGGGTTGACGTGCGTGAGCAAATCTTTCGAAAACCGCTTTAATTCGGATTGGACATCGGGATCGTAGTACGTCACCCACTTATTGGTACCAGACCACCATACGCCCGTGGAGTATTGCGGAAACCCTTCGGCTTCGGTGAGAGTGCGAGAAACGTGAAGATTGATATCTGCGTAAACTCCGACTTCATGGAGCTTGGCCAGAAAATAATCCAACCGATCGATCGCTTCGGGATCAAATTGACGTTTGCCGTTGGCGTCTACATCGCCCCAAAGTCCGTTGGGGGCATCTTGCATATCCATATGGTGGAAACGAACGGCGTTGATACCAAGTTTCGCGAGATGAGGTGCAAGCAAGTCGGCTTCTTCATGAGTCGGAAAATTCGCGCCAAAACACAGATTGACTCCCCAAAAGCGAATGCGTTTGTCGCCTGCGAAAAAGTGACCGTTTTTCGATTTGATAAAACCATGTTTTCCAGCGGGTCTTTCGGAGAGCACGCTGCGGTCGACAACAGTAGACGCGGCGTCATCCCCGGGAATCGAGAAAGGGAAATACTGGGCTTGAGTCGCAATGGCCGGGCAACAGACAAAGAAGACGAAGGCCAAGAACCGCTTTATTTTCAATTTCCGCAAATTACTTGTTGTCATCACAGCCACTCAATATTTCCAACTGAAAAATAGTTACGAGAACAGACCAATCCGCAATTTTATACCAGCACCCGCTTGCGGACTTTGACGGGATGCCAGAATAATACGCCAATCGAAACTGATTCTAATCGAATTGTACCCAAGAGGATTCTATGTTTTCTTCGTTTATGCCAGTTATGTTCGCGGACGTTGATCCCCTGTGGCCGGTACTGCTCGGCTTGAGGTACATGCATATCCTGGGTGCCATTACGATGATGGGTGCCACGATCTTTATGCGATTTGCATTGGTGCCAGCGATCGGAACAATTCCAAATGATGCTCAGACCCAGTTGCACGAGAGTCTGCGGAAAAGCTGGAGTCGGTGGGTGATGATGGCGACGTTGCTGTTATTGGTTAGCGGGATCGCGAACCTGGGACTAGCCGCCCGACAAGATTTTTCAGGCCTTGCGACGAATGCGACCTACAACATGCTTGCCGGTATTAAATTGCTGTTGGCATTACCGATTTTCTTTGTTGCAGCGCTGCTGTCCGGCCGCACAGGCTTGGCAAAACGAGTACAAGCGAAGCGTATATTCTGGCTCAATATTTGCCTGTTGCTTGGACTCGTAATGGTCTTGATGGGCGGCTACATGCGATTTGTCCAAAGAACGCTAAAAGCGCCAAAGACAACATCGATGGTTTCCGAGCAGTCGATTGACAGCGAAGTTCCCGTGACTCGCTAACGGTTTTCAAGAACGAGCAATTAGTCTCACTGCGCGAATTGCACGACTGCGAGCTAAACGGCTGCGAGATGCATGGCTACGAGTTTTGTTATCTGGGAGCAATGCCCTCAAAACGTTGATGGGCGTTGCTTGCGATGACCAGGATTCAAACTCCGATTTACTTCGGCGCTTGGACGATTTTTGGCGGCTGATATCCGGGTGGCCAGTCGCCGTCGAATTCCACTTGGCCTAGAAACTCATCTTTGCCAAGTTCTTGATTGGGATGCGAGTTCTGTTTGTCGTTCCTGTCGACATAGATTTTCGCCAAGTACTTGCCTGACGGAATATCGCACTTGCCAGGCTTCATTTCCACAGCACGCGACGAGTCCCGTTTCGCGATGGCAGTCACCAGATTTTGCCACTCGTTCTTTTCGCCATTGATCGGATTCTGCCCCGTGGCCCAAATTTCGTCCGACCACCGACCGTCCACCCACCGGTAAATGTTGACTTGAAGAATTTTCTTGTCCAAACCTGTCGGCAGATCGACGATACGCAAGTGCTGCTCCGTCAACATCGCTACCTCCGCTGATGGTTTTGGTAACTCGTCCGCAGACTTGTAAGACCCTTTCACGATCGCAGCGTAGTCGCTGAGAAACGTTTGGAAATTTTTGTAGCTTCTACTGCCGACAGTGAATTTGGGGCCACCGCCATGCTTTTCGAGTCCCGCAGCTTTTCTCAGCACGCTGCTCTCTTCAGGAGAATCAATGTCGATATCGCCTGCGTCAACTAGTTTCTGCAAAGTAGCCGCTGGATCGTTCGAAACAATCCAAGAAATTTGTTCTCCGTGTTCCGCGATCAATCGTTGATTCCGGTCGGGAGAATGGCAATTAATGCAGCGACCAATCTCAGACCAAATATTCTCTTCAAAGGATTCGATCACATGATCCCGACGAAGATGGCGAACAAGCTCAACGGGAACATCGTTATCTAGTTTCGGTTTCGAAGACTTTGCTTTTTGTAACTCAGGATCCTTGACCGCCGCATGAATCCAGTCGCGAAAGGCAGCGAATTCCGATTTCCTTACTCGTTCGATCAACTCATCGGTCTTGTCCGAATGGCGAGCGATGAACTGCAGGATTTTCGACTCGTCTGGTTTCTTAAGATCGATCAGCCCTTGATCGCGCAACGTTGCGAACATGTCCGATTGGTTTTCAAGCATGTAGTTTCTCAGATCGACGCCACCAAAATGACATTCTGAACAACTCGATGACTTGCTCGATTTCAAGATCGGCAACATGCGACGTTCAAAAATTTCGGACGCAGATAATTTGCCGTCCTCCTGCGACTTGCCATCGTCACCTGTAGATTGCCATGCCGCTACAAGCGTTAATGGTCCAGGCTCTGGAGACGCTTCAGCAAAGTCATATGCATCCGCTGCATTCGGAAAAGCTTGAACGGAATTTGCGAAGGAGTGGCTTGACTGACTTTGCGTTTCGGAATCTGTTCGACTGCAAGCGACCAATAACAGAAGCGAACTTAGTAGGCACCACACGATCGGCTTAACACATTGATTGCTGGATGAATTGCGTCCCGAAAAACCTCTTACCAAAGTCGCTTGCGGGTCGGTCAGTTGATCGGCGTTGAGTGGCGCGTGCATGTTTGTGAATCCGGGAAAAATGGAAAATTGCGATAGCGGAATATAGCTTGGCCAATTGTTCAATAATGTCTATTTTGCGTCAGATTGCTGCTCAGTAGGACCGCCGCGATCAAAAATGATGCGCCATGTTCCGTTTGGTTCGAGTCGCCATATCGAAGTGAAAAGCGCGACCGGCTTTCCCGACGGATCGTGAACTGGTCCCGTGGACAATGCGAGATTTCCAGACTCAAGCACTTCGACTTGTCTTGGCTCCCAAGAAAATGGAGCAGTCGGTCCCTCAAAAAAAGCTTGCCATGCCTTTGCAACTTCTTGCTTGCCCCGCAGCGTAGCTCGCCCCGAAATAAATACAGCTTCATCAGAAAGGAATTCCTGAAATGCTTTGAAGTCTCGATCGGCCATCGATTTTGCAAAGGCACGTTCGGTCGCTTCGACTTGTTTGCGAAGCGCTTCAACATCGCCCGCGACCGGATCGCCCCCGGCAGTGTCCTTGGTAATAACTTCCAAGATACGAACGTTTCGAATTTGGACGGGTTCGTTGTTGCGGCTTAGATGTTGAAAGCCGATATGACCGCGTCGAGGCCGATCCTTGATGGGTGGCGCAAGCGTCGAGTCATGTCGCAACACCGGTTGGTCAAACTTTGCCAAGTCCACATTTTGCACGAGCTCGCCGTTAATGGTCGCTTTGAGCCGCGTTCCGTTTAACTCGATGCGGCAACTGTTCCATTCCTTTGGTTTGTAAACTTGCTTCGTCGGAGCGATCGCACGATAGATCCCGCCGGTCAGTTCGGACTCTTTTGCATCGGGATTGTATCGAACGTCAGCAAACTGCAATTCCATTCCGTCAAAGGCTGGGTCGCCGCGCATCGGTGCTCGTAGGGCGATTCCGCTGTTTCCGCGTTCGGTAAGCAGTATTTCGAACTCAAGCGTGAAATCGCCGAACTCCTTTTCGCTAATCAACCAAGTCCCACGTTCTTGGCCAGAACGCAAAACACCATCGTTGACGGTCCATTTCACATTTGCAGGAGCAGGCTTGGCCAAATCATTCCATTCCGTGACGCCCCAATCCGACGGAAACTCGCTGCCATCGAACGGCTTCAGTTCTTTCGTCTCCTGAGCCTGCAATCCGAAAATTGATACAGTGCCGTACGTGCGTGCAAAAAAGAAACAGCCGATCGATACCACAAATAAAATGCGTCGCAGCTTCATGACCAACTCCCGAAAAATAATCTTGAGGCGAGAGACATCAGTTTAGGAACAAATTGCGATGCTGGGGTTCGACGAGGACGAGAAATAGGAATTTACTGGACCAGACTCGCTTGAAATTGAACAAATTCACGCTCGATGACCACAATCTTCAGGTTAACTTAAGGTTGTACTCGTATGCTCTTAGGGCATTAATCCTGTTGCAGAGAGTTTGTCTGTGAACTTGTAATGCGACTATCACGCAACCATCCCTCGAACCTTTCAAACGTAAAATCTTGAGAATTCTTGTCGTCGAAGATGAACCGGATTTGAGGCACGCTATCTGCCAAGCGTTAGCGGAGGCGGAGTTTGCAGTCGACGAAGCTTGCGATGGCACGGAGGGTTCCGCCAAGGCCAAGATGTGGGATTACGACGCGATCGTGCTGGACATCATGATGCCCGGCATGAACGGCTGGCAAGTCCTCGAAGAATTACGTCGCAAGAAGAAAACGCCGGTACTAATCTTGTCCGCTCGCGATGCCGTTGCAGATCGGGTTCGAGGGTTGGACGGAGGAGCCGATGATTACTTGGCCAAGCCATTTTCGATACTGGAACTGATCTCACGCTTACGAGCACTTATTCGCCGCGCCGCTGGCCATTCGAATTCCGTTATTCAAATTGGTTCCATCGCCGTGAACTTGGCCGACCGAACCGTTTCCAAAGACAACGATCCCGTCGTTTTGACGGCGCGAGAATTTGCTTTGGTCGAGTTGCTGGCGCTGCATCGTGGCAAATTGATCACGCGCTCCAAAATCTACGATCACATCTTTGGCGAAGACGACGATAGTTTGTCGAATCTGGTTGAAGTACACGTTTCTCATATTCGGAAGAAACTGGGCGCGGATTTTATCGAGACACGACGTGGCCAAGGATACATCATTCATGGCTAGTTCGTTACGTTGGCGACTTCAAATTTGGCATGCAGTAATTCTCCTCGGCGTTGTTCTCGTTTTTGGTGCGGTCTTGTACGCACAAATACACCGCGCCACCGTAGACGAAATTGATGCCGAGTTGCTGGCAGGAGCGCGTGTGCTCGAAGTAGCGTTGCGGACTTTGCCGCCGCACGTCGTCGAAGGCGGATTTCGGGAGCGAAACGATAATCCGGGCCCACCGAAGAATCTGGGACCACCCAACGGCGGCTTTCGCCCACCTCCTCGCGGCATGGAGTTTCCACGTGGCATCGACCCCCAACGCGGACCTGCCCCTTTTCCACGCGGCCAAGAATCCTCTCCACGGGGACTGGACCCGAATCAGCGCGGACCGGACCCGAATCAGCGAGGACCGGACCCGAATCAGCGAGGACCGGGGCCTGGGCAACGTGGTATGGACCCGCAGCGGGGACCAGAGCAATCGGGAGCGATGGAACCACTGCGACCTCGGCTAGATCGCGTGCTCAGTCTGCCCCCGTCCAGGTTCCGTGGACCGGATGATACCGAGCCGTACTTCGCAGTGTTCAATTCCAAAGGCGACACAATCCGCAAATCCGCTGACGACGTTCCATCAAGTTTTGAAGCCATGGATCGAGGGATTCAGTTTAGAACGGTTGCAAATAATCGCGAAGTGTTACTTCGCGGACCTTCGAACTCGCTCATCATTGTAGGACGCGACGCGCAAAGGCAAATGCAGCGTCTGACGGGTTGGGCCTTGCAGTTAAGTTTGATTGGATGCGGTGTACTTGCCCTTGGCCTGTTAGGCGGTTGGTGGCTCACCGGTCGCGCCATTCGTCCGATACTTGACATCAGTCAAACCGCCACAAAGGTGTCGGCAACCAATCTTTCCGAACGAATCGAAACTACAAAGATGGATTTGGAGCTGCGCGAATTGGGATCGGTGCTCAACTCGATGCTCGGTCGACTGGAACATTCCTTTGAGTTGCAATCTCAGTTTACGGCTGACGCGTCGCACGAACTGAGAACGCCCGTATCTGTGTTGCTTTCCAATTGTGAACTCGCGCTGAGTCGCGATCGATCTGCAAGCGAATATCGAAATACTGTCGAGATTTGCATGAAAGCCGGCACGCGGATGAAATCGCTTGTCGAGGATTTGTTAATTCTCGCCAAGGCCGACGCCGGAAAACTTGATCTTCACAAAAGCCATGTTGACTTGAAGGACCCGGTTGCAGAATCCGCGCGGATGTTCGAATCGATCGCAGCGAAAAACTCCGTAACCCTAGAATGTCAGCTTGAGTCAGCACCTTGCCAAGCGGACTCGAATCGAATCTGCCAAGTCATCAACAATTTGATCGCCAACGCCATTCACTACAACCGAGTCGGCGGCACCGTAACACTCAAAACGATGCGTGACGGAAATTACGCCGTATTTCAGATAGCCGATACCGGTTGTGGCATTCCCGAAAGCTCATTGCCAAAACTCTTCGATCGTTTCTATCGCGTAGACGAACACCGATCCCGCCAACACGGTGGCAGCGGACTGGGGCTCGCCATCTGCAAAAGCATCGTCGACGCACACGGCGGACAATTGACGGTGTCAAGTCAAGAAAACATCGGAACCACTTTTGAACTACGTTTGAAGTGAAGTCCTACTACTGTTTCTTGATCGCGCCACTTCGAGACGTTTACATTGAGGGTTAGCTTGGCTGTTCCGCTGATCTTTCGTTCGCGGCGTTCGGGCGAATCAATAGGACGATGGCAACGGACAAGAGTGCGATTCCGGCAAAGACGCCGAAGATGACGTTCAAGGGCACGTGGCGGTCTCGCAACCAGCCGAATCCCCAATCTGCAAAACCGCCGCAGCCTATGCTGACTAAATTCATGAAACCATATCCAGTCGCTCGCAATTGCGGTCGAACGATTTGACAAAGTATCGGCATATTGTTGCAATCAAAAAATCCCCAACCAAGACCAAATAACATCAAGAACACGATCGCTGTTGCCAAGGTCTCCGCATTGCCGACGCCAAATAATGCTGGCAGAAAAAAACTTGTTCCCAAAGCACTTACATAAATTCTTCCGCGAACTGTGCTGATCATCCATCGATCTGCTAGCCAACCCCCAACGCCCACGCCGACGAGTGATGCCAATTGAACAAACAGCACTGCCGACACACCCGCCTTGCCTTGGCCAAGACCGAATTGCTCTCGCAAAATATCCGGCATCCAGTCTCGAACGACCCAGCCAGCAAGCGCGGGTAACGTAAAGTAAGCGACCAGCAAGATGTATCCCAAGTTGGTGAACAACTCACGACCAGCAGCGATCGGTGATAACTGATCTGAGGCTTGCGAAGTACGGGGAGGGTTTCTTAACAGCAAGAAAAGGGGCACTGCGTAAACGACACCTACTAAACCACACGCGGCAAAGGCCCATCGCCACCCGAGCATTGGAGAATCAGCAACGTAACCAGAAAAGCCGCCGAGAATGACTCCAGCATAAATCCCCATTTGATGGAATCCTACGGC
This sequence comes from Pirellulaceae bacterium, assembly GCA_031373875.1. Taxonomy (GTDB): domain Bacteria; phylum Planctomycetota; class Planctomycetia; order Pirellulales; family Pirellulaceae; genus JANMGV01. The sequence continues at coordinate 19,558 of JANMNK010000590.1, forward strand.
ACGCGAACGAGTCTTGCCGCTATGAAACTCCGATATCAACGCCAGTGCGGCAGGAATATAAAACGCTTCGCTAATCCCCATCAGCGCCCGGGCCAAAACCAACTGCTCGAAACTAGTGACGAAGGACGTTGCGAGAGTCACCGCTGACCAAACAAATAAACTAAACGCAATCACATGTCGTCGGCTAACTCGATCCGCAACATATCCGCCAATCGGACTAAGCCCCGCATAAACCCATTTAAAGCTCCCCAGTACAATTCCCCAGTTCGCCTTGGTTGCAATGTCGGGCAAGTCCCCCATCATCGAACCCTTCATCGCCGCCAGCATCTGCCGATCAAGATAATTAAGCAGCGCTACCGGCACAAGCATCGCGACAACAACCCACGCGAAATTCGATAATAGTGCAGGCGGGTTCTTCGTCGATTTTTGCATCACGAATTTTGTCTAAGGTCAGCGAGAGGATGGAACGCTTCGCGC
>JANMNK010000633.1:0-3629 GCA_031373875.1 Pirellulaceae bacterium
CGGATAATCGCCGTGTTCGCCAATACTCAGCACGCCAGCTACTTGCACTTGGTCCGTGCCCAACGTGATGGCTTCGTCGATGGTCTTAGCGATTCGAAATCCATATTTCTTTGCCAAGGGACCGCTCATGTCATCCGCGCCGACTTGATCGACATAGATGCTTGCCAAGGTCAAGTCTGGGCCAACCCCGCCGTCCTGTTGCCAGCCTTCAAGAATTTTTCCGAGCAAAACGTCCGCATGGCTCATCTCGCGATAAACCGTCACTACACCCGCGACGGGTAGCTTGGGGCGCGACGAATTGTTGGCCGTCGCCCAACGGCTCATCAAACCGTTCGGGATTGGGCTCAGACCCAGGACGGAGGCCGCCGCCGTGGATCGGAGAAAGCGTCGGCGACTTAAATGACTTGCGGAGAAAGTTTGCTCGTCGTGAAGAGTTCGGGGTTTCATGGCGGGGTTTTTCCAGTGGCGGGACGAATCAATACTTGAGGACTGCGAAGGGTGCTAAGGGAAGGATTTGGAATCAAAGCTCTCAAGGAGGTGTTGTTCCCATCCATGCCTCCAGAGTAGACAGATCGCGGGTCGTGGCTTCGATTCGTTGGGCCAGTAGTTCGGGTTTTGTATGATCTATGTGTTCCATATGCAATGAGATGGGACCCGGAAGGCCATCGGAGTGAATACGATCAAAAAGTCGCTTGGCTCGGGAACCCTGACCCAGCGGAACATCTTGCGCTCCATCCTGAGTGAGCACTGCATCTTTCACAAATACAGAAGCTATATGATCGCGCACCGCCGAATAGGCCGACTGCCAGGTGCCGGGACATTCGACCGTGGTGTGGCGAATGTCCATTGCAATTCCGATTTGTTCCGTTGGAATATCTTTGAGCAGATACAGCAAATCCCACACGGGGGCACCGACGTAGTTATCGCCAGCGTGATTTTGATAAAGTCCTTGCATCTTGAGTTCGCCGCACAGTTTCGCCAACTCGCGCGCTGTCTTGGCGTGGGCTTCGATCTGCGGAATCACGGGTTTGGTCAAGTCCAGCACATAATAGGCTAATCGAAAAAGGCGAATGCCCAGCTTGCTGGCCGTCTCCAACACCTTCACGGCGTGAGGCGACTGGACCGAGTTGATATCGGACGCCATGATGATGAATTGTCGGTCGACTTTGGCGAGAGCGTCGTACAACTTGGGCAAGTCCGTCGCAACGCGTTCGGGTTCCACTTGCCCACCACGCCGTACGGTCGCTTCGATACCAGCGACGTTCCACTTGGCCAATTGAGTCGCCAAGTCATCAAAGCTCAGTTCCTGTAGGGGCTTGGCAAAGACGCAAACGGGAACCTTCGTTTTCTCACTGGCACTGGATTGCGCAGCCCAAGATATTGGCAGTCCAGTCGCGGCGATTGTGGCGGCAGAAACTCGCAACCAATCGCGTCGCGAGGTTCGGTTGGATGAATGGACTTGGTGGGAGTTTTCGTGCGGCGAACGATCGGTTGTCATGGGAGGGAACTCGCAAAATATTGAGAAATTTCGAAGAAGTTCATGGTGGGTCGTAGCCGCCCCGACTCCAGGGATGGCAGCGAAGGATACGAAGCATGGCACGCCAAAGTCCCACGATCAAACCATACTTTTCAATGGCTTGAATGCAGTAATTCGAACAAGTCGGATTGAATCGGCAGTTCTTTCCAAGCAGCGGACTGATGCCGCGCTGATAGAAGCGAACCAATTCGATAGCAATCCGCCGAACGAATTTCGACATGTTTTTTAGGCTGGGATTTCGGTATGGCAGGAATTGCCGAGGATCGTGATAATGCTCCCAGTATACACCAATTTCCAGCCGCATAACGAGCAAGTGATCCATGGATGGGACGTGTCGGGATTTTCCAAAACAACGCAAAATGGTCCTTGATATTTGCCGAGCCGCGCGGACCGTTCCGTGCTTTCCGGTCGAGCGGACTTTGCAATTATTTGACCTCGATCGCCAGCGTCGCGAGTCGCAAACGCGTATTTCGTGGTGTGCGATATTTGTCAAAGCCTGGGCGCAAGTCAGCGTCGAGTTCCCGCAGTTGCGCGAAGTCTTTATTCGGTTGCCATGGATGCGGTTGTATCGTCATCCCAATTCTGTTGCCAGCATCTCGATTCATCGCGATGATTCGGCCTGTGACGGTGGCGAATTGATCTGGTGCCGAATCGCTGGTGCCGAATCGATGTCGTTGGTCGAGATCCAAGGCAAGTTAGATCAGTTTCAGACAGATCCGATCGAACAAGTCTTTCGCGACGGGATTCGTTCGGCCAAGTCGCCTTGGTTATCGAGAGTCTTGATGTGGCACGTCATCATGCGCTGGTGGGGCAAACGCAAAGCAAAAAAAATCGGAACATTTAGCGTGTCGACTTTGTCGGGCGAGAATGCCCGAAACTTCTTCCACCCGTTGATTGTGACGACAAGCATGGAGTATGGTCGCATCGATCCCAAAACAGGCGAGTGTCGATTTACCTTGCTCTGCGATCACCGCGTGCTAGACGGCATGCTTGCAGCCCGCGCGATTCGTCGCCTAGAAGAAATCCTACAGCAGCAAATGGTCGCCGAGCTAAAATCCATCCGCATCACAGCAGTAGAAGCGGCTTGATGCTACTGATGGCTTGTAATGGCTTAGAAGTTTTTTCGCGGGGATTCGCTGTGCAGGGGATACCCAGGAATAGATGACATTTTTAGTTGCGAATTTTCGTTGTTATGCATTGAACGAGCAGTTCAACTTATGGACAGACTAGTCGGGTGAATTAGTTGCTTGGACTGACCTTCGGCCAAGAATCCGTACTGCTTCAGCTTTAATGTACTTCGCAACTTCTTGACCTCCGGCCAGCTCTTTGATGACGCTTCGAGATCGATCGGTATCGATTCGATCGAGAAGTGACAGAGCGCGATGGACCGCAACGGTACGAATAAGTTGAGGATTGGAGTCAAAGACTTTATTCATCAATGCTGCTCGAGTAGCTAACTTGTCGGGCTCAACGTTCTTGAGCATTTCATGCTCGTCTAGAACTACTTTGACCTCTGTTAAATTTTGCCAAATAATTTCAACACTCTCATTGCCTCGCTTAGACATTCCCCAGTAGGAGGCGAATGCGCGAAGTGCATCATTTGAAATGAGATCTTTCCATAGATTATTTACGTCATCGCTATTCGGCATGACCAATCCCTCAATGTCCCACAGATAGCATCCGCCGCTGTGGTCGCTACTGAGAAGGGTGCTGCCGTTTGAGCCGAACTCGACTGTTGATAAACCCGATCTGTGTTGTCCAAGTTCAGAAACCAATTTTCCGGAAAATGGTTCCCACACTTTGACGATCTTGCTCGACTCGCCAGTACATAGCCAAAGGCCATCTGGTGAAAAGTTCAGATCGCCACCGTTCCATCCCCCATGGGCGTGATATTGGAATTGATTTCGCAGGCTCAGGTCACGGGCATCCCATACAGAGACCAAAATGGAGTGACCTGCGGCTACGAAATCACCATTGGGCGAAAATTGAACATGAGAGATTTGAACATTTTGACCGAAGGAAGGTTCAAGGTTGATCGAGTCGATGGCGACCCCATTTTCAGTGTTCCAAAATCGGAGGTTAGAGTCCCAGC
>JANMNK010000626.1:0-1865 GCA_031373875.1 Pirellulaceae bacterium
TCACAACTTGAATTTTTTTAAACGAGCGATTCCACTTCTGTACCGGAATTGTTGGCTCCTCTTTTCACCATCTCTCCTTAAACAAATCCGATGAATGACTTCGACGTAATTATTGTTGGCGCTGGCTTGTCCGGCCTCGTGTGCGCACATGAACTCGTGAGATCGGGCCGACGCTGCGTCGTTCTAGAATCGAGTGACGACGTGGGCGGTCGCGCGAGAACGGACATTGTTGATGGCTATCAACTCGACCGAGGTTTTCAAGTTTTACTGACCGCATATCCCGAGGCACAGAAAATTCTGAATTACGACCAACTTCGTCTCGGTCATTTTGCATCGGGGGCGCTGGTGCGATTCAAAGGCAAGTTTCATCGACTGTCCGATCCCTTGCGTCAACCGTCCCAAGCCCTCAGTTCATTGCTTTCGCCAGTTGCAACCTTTGGCGACAAGTTGCGGATGCTGAAATTAAAAAATGATGTATGTCGTTTGTCGCTTGATGAAATCTATCGACGCCCGGAATTGAAAACGATCGAAGTTCTTCGCGATCGGGGTTTCTCCAAAACAGTTATTGAATCGTTCTTTCGGCCTTTCTTGGGAGGCGTTTTCCTAGACCGAAGCTTGTGGACATCGAGCCGAATGTTTGAGTTCGTCTTCAAGATGTTTTCCACGGGTGCGGCAGCATTGCCAGCAGAGGGAATGGGAGCAATCGCGCGCCAATTGGCCGGCAAACTTCCTCACGATACCATCCGATTGAACACGGTCGCCAAGCGTGCGGAGAAGGGTCGAGTCACGCTCAGCAATGGAGAGGTACTCATTGCGAAGTCCGTTGTACTGGCGACGGACGCTCGCAATGCGAAACAGCTATTAGCAAAACATGCGGGAAGCGATTCGAGCAGTGAACAGAGCAGCTCAGAACAGCCGGAAGGTGCACCTAGCGTCACTTGCATCTATTTTGCTGCCGATCGCCCGCCTCTCAAGGAACCAATACTTGTACTCAATGGCGAAAACCATGGGCCAATAAACAACGTCTGTGTGCCGAGTCAAGTTGCAGCGACCTACGCGCCGCCGGGCAAATCGCTTGTATCTGTTTCTGTTATTGGAGATCCCAAACTTGATGACGTCGCTTTAGAAGTTAGTGTTCGAAGCCAGTTGATCGATTGGTTTGGGGCCGAGACAAATCAATGGCGACATTTGAAAACGTATCGGATCCGCGAAGCCTTACCCAATCAATTTCCCCCGGCGTTGACAGAGGTCGAAAAGCCTGCCAAGCTTGCCGATGGGATTTTTGTCTGCGGGGATTATCGTGACACTGCATCGATCCAAGGTGCCATGTCCTCCGCCAAACGCGCCGCCGCAAAAATACTCGCCGAAAATTGATCGTGACGCAATGACTGAATGTAAGTAACGGGAGTTCGATGGACTTTTGGTGCAAATTCGCGAACGACAGCACATAGAGAATACTTGCGGTTTAAGTCGCCTAAAACAGAAACTCGGTGGACTGATACACTTGCGGGCAAAAAAGATTCTGAGGCTGATCCGCACCTTCTACGCCACGAAAATCCGGATTTGACTGACTGGACGAAGGCCCCTGTTGCCAGCTTAATCCGGACAATTGCGTCAAACCGGATGCGCAAAAAATAGTTGTAAGAACGTTCGTTTTGCGGAAACGCGTCGCATTACGTTTGCGAACTACTGTTCCAGTAACGCGAACTTCGCGACCAATTTCCAAGCATTGAATAGCTGGATAGTGTCACGTGCAGTGAGCGGCACGGCGCTAGCCGCCGGTATATTTGTGTTAGTGAGCGGCACGGCGCTAGCCCAATGCCACTGACTTTCATTCTACAGGGGGAGGTTTTGGGTCGTCTGGT